>JAKAHU010000055.1 GCA_021825385.1 Chloroflexota bacterium
GTGAAGTGGACGAAGCCCGCGATGAGGGCGCGGCGTGTCGGGTCCGCATCGATCCCGCGGATGAGCCCGATGTCGAGCTTCACGAGGGAGGGCCGCAGGTCCACGATGTGGCCGAAGTTTGCGACACCCGCCCCTGCGTCATCGACGGCGACCCGGACTTCGGGACGCAGACGGCCGATCGCGGATCGGAGGGCCGGGTAGTCGCCGACGACGGCGTGCTCGGTCACCTCGAGGACGAGTGGACGGGTGGCCGCCCCGAGGACCGTGGCGAGGCCCTCCTGGACGGTGACCAGATCGGGCGAGACGTTGAGGCTGAGCCATGCCCCGTCCGGCAGCCTTGCGCCTTCGGCGACGGCTGCGGCCAAGGTGGCCCGCTCGAGCTCGGCTCCGAGACCGACGGCCCGCGCCTCGGCGAACACGATGTCGGGCGCGGTCCCATCCGAGAAGCGCGTGAGGGCCTCATATCCAATGCTCGCCCCGGTGGCGAGATCGACGATCGGCTGGAAGACCGGCCGGAAGGCAGTGTTGGCGATGATCCCCCGGATCCGCTCGCGGCTGCGGCCGGCCTCGGCCAGGTCCGCCACGGCGGGCCCGAGAAGCGCACCCGCGATGCCGGCGAACTCGAGGAGGGCCGGCAGTGACTCGGTGAGCTGCGCGAGGGCGTCTTCTTCGGCGGACGCGATCGTCAGGAGGCCGATGAGCCGCCGGCCGTGACGGATCGGGGCGTGTCCGACAGCCCTGACCCCCAACCCGGCAAAAGCGCGACCGTAGCCGTGCGATGGGCCACCTGTCGACGCCTCCACCCACGGTCCGGCCTCCGCCCGCTCGTGGAGGCGCCGGCTCCGCTGGACGGGCAGGCGACGCAGGGTGACCGGTGCCCCGTCGCCTCGCACGATCGCAAGCGGCACGGCCGACGCATCGGGAGCGAAGACGGAGAGCACCGCGCTCACGATGCCCGTCAGGTTGCTGACCTGGCGGCAGATCAGATTGGCGGTGGCCGCAGCCGTCGGCAGGACCCGGAGATCCGCCAGGGCCCCCGCGATCAGCACTCGCTCGCGCGCCCGGCGGTCACGCGCGGCTTCGGAGGCACGCTCTCGGGTCACGTCGCGCTTGACCGCGACGTAGCTGGTGATTTCGCCGCGCCGGTCGCGCACGGGCGATATGACGGCCTCCTCCCGGAACAGGCTGCCATCCTTGCGCCGGTTCGTGAAGTCCCCCACGAACGAGTTCCCGCTGGTCAGGGACGCCCACATGTCTTCGTAGAACGCCACGGGCTGGGCGCCGCTCTTGAGGATCCGCGGGTTCCGACCCAGCGCCTCGGCGCGCGTGTACCCGCTGACCCGCTCGAACGCAGCGTTGACGTATTCGATCGTCCCCTCCGCGTCGGTGATGATCACGGCTTCGGTCGACTGCTCGATCGCCGCGGACAGGCGGCGCATCTCGAGCTCCGCCCGACGCTGTTCGGTGACGTCACGCCACGCCGCGAAGAAGCCGTCGCCGAACGGCGCGATCTCGATTACGATTTCCCGTCGTCCGGCCCCATCCGCCCCCTTGGCCTGCAGCTCGACGTCCTCGTCCACGAACCGCCGGCCGGTCTCGACGACTTCCCGGACCACGTCGAGGAAGGGCCTGCCGTCCAGGCCGAGCATCCCCTCTGGGATCAACGCGCCCCTGAGCGCTTCCATGGGCACGCCCATGGAAGCTGCCGCGGCTTGGTTCGCGAAGATCGCCCGAAAGCCCGTGATGGCTCCGGTGGCGTCACTCTCCGAACGGCAGATGAGGAACGGGTCGGCCATCGCGTCGAGCGAGCTGCGCATCGCGGCCTGGGTTGCCGCGAGCTCCGTTTCGAGCCGCACTCGGGCCCGGTGTTCCACGGCCGCCACAACGGCGCGCCGGACCGCCGGGGCCAGCGCTCGCAGGCGCTGCTTGAGGACGTAGTCGGTGGCACCGGTCCGGAGCGCCTCGACCACGATCTCCTCGCCGAGCGTGCCCGAGACGAGGATGCAGGGCACCGTGGCATCCCACTCGCGCGCGATAGACACGGCCGCTTCCCCGGAGAACCCCGGCATCGACCAGTCCGCCAGGATCACGTCCGGGCGAAACGACCGGAGTTCCTCGCGGTACGCGGCCTCGCTCGCGACACGTTGCGACTCCACCAGCAGGCCGCCATCCCGCAACGCCCGCAGGGCAAACTCGGCATCATCCGCCGAATCCTCGGCGATCAGAACGCGCAGCGGTCGGTCGGCCGCCAGCTGGTCGGTCTCGGTCACTCGGGCACCTTGTTGAGGAGCAGCCAGTAGAGGCCGATCTGGGACACCGCGCGAATGAACTGCTCGAAGTCCACGGGTTTGACGATGTAGCTGTTCGCCCCGATGCGGTAGCTCTCGACCAAGTCGCTCTCCTCGCGCGACGAGGTGAGAACCACCACGGGGATGGTTCGCGTCAGCTCGGAGGACTTGAGCCTCCTCAGAACCTCCAGGCCGTCGATCCGTGGCAGCTTGAGGTCGAGCAGGACGAGCTTGGGGCGGCCCGGCCGGGGCCCAGAAGGCGAGCCGCCGCCTGGCATCAGCCACTCGAGGGCCTCCACGCCGTCGCCGACTACCTTCACGCGGTTCGCGAGGTTGCCGGCCCGAAGCGCCCGCAGGGTCAGCTCCACGTCGTCCGCGTTGTCCTCGACCAAGAGGATCTCCATCGGCTCCCCGCTCATGCAGTCACCCTTTCCTCTGGCACGCTGAACCCGAACGTCGCGCCCGCGCCGGGAGCGCCCTCGGCCCACACCGTTCCGCCGTGCCTCTGAACTATCCTCGCAACGATCGCAAGTCCGATGCCGGTGCCCTCGAATTCCGTCGTCTGGTGGAGGCGCTGGAAGGGCTGGAAGAGCTTGCCGGCGTAGCGGGGGTCGAAGCCGACGCCGTTGTCACGCACGGCGTACCGGCACATCCCGCCCCTTATCTCGCAGCGAACCTCGATCCGCGGCCGCTCCACAGGACGCGTGAACTTCACGGCGTTCCCGATCACGTTGGCCCAGACCTGCCTCAGCAGGGCCTGGTCGCCCGGCACCGCGCCCAGGTCGCCAAGATCGAACTCGATCTGCCGACCGGGCTCTCCGGTCCGCAGGTCCTCCCAAACGGCGCGTACCAGGCTGTCCATGTCAACCGGCCGGGCCTCGAGCTCCTTGCGTGCGACACGCGAGAAGGCCAGGAGGTCATCGACCAGGAAGCCCATCTGGTGGGAGTTGGCCACCACGCGTCCCAGCAGGCGCCGGCCCTCCTCGTCCAGTTGGGCCGCGTGCTCTTCGAGGAGCATTGTCCCGAATCCGTCGATGTGGCGGAGGGGGGCCCGGAGGTCGTGGCTGACCGAGTAGCTGAAGGCCTCGAGTTCGCGGTTGGCCGCCTCGAGCGCCGCCGTGCGGTCCAGGACCCTCTCCTCGAGGGTCTCGTTGAGCGAGCGCAACCCCTCCTCCGCCAGCTTGCGCTGGGCCAACTCCTCCTTCACTTCGGCGGCCAGGCGCGCGTTCGAGATGGCGAGGGCGGCACGGTCGGCCAGTTCCTGGACGATCAGCAAGTCGTCTTGGGTGAGCGGCGGCTGCCCAGGCTTGTACCGAGTCAGAGTCAGCACACCCATGACGTCCCCCCGGGCGCGCAACGGGACGATGATCACGCTGTGGGGCGCCAGTCGCTCGACCGCCGGCCAAGCATGTGGCGACACGAGGGCCGACAGGCGGTCCGGTTGGACTACAGGCACAAGCGATGCCTGACCCGTGCGGAAGACCTGCGACACCGTGTCGGGAGCATCTGGTCCGATCGGGTCCGGCGTCACGAGGTGGCGCTCGGCCTCCAGTTCGTCGGGGTCCTCGTCGGGCAGCGCGACCACATCCAGCCACGTCCGGCCGAGCGACGGCAGACGCAGATGGCAGCTGCTGGCGAAGGCCTTGGCGATCGCCGCCGCCATTTGGTCGAGCAACTGCTGAAGCTCCGGACCGGCTGCGATGAGTGCCTCCGCCATGTCGGCCAGAACCTTGAGGCGCGTCGCCTGGGCCGCGAGCTGCCGCTCCGCCCGCTTGCGTTCTGTAATGTTGCGGAACACCGCGTAGGCGCGGAATGGCCGGGTCTCGCCCGGACGGAATTCCGGGGTGGCATTGATGCTCAGCCAGACGTACTCGCCCGTCTGCGGGTTGTAGACGCCCTGGACGTCATCGGTCGTGGGCTTGCCCGTCCTCAAGGCAGCAGGGATGGGGTGAGTCTCTCCCGGCCAGTCGGAGCCATCCTCGTGGATAGCCTTCCAACGCGGGTCGAGCGAAGTCCTGCCCTGCAACTGGTCGAGAGAGAGGCCGAGAAGGCGTTCTGCCGCTGGATTCGCGGAGGTGATCGTGCCGTCGGCATCCTCGTAGACAATGCCTTCCGACATCGTCTCAAAGAGAACCCGATGCTTCTCCTCGCTCTCAATTAGGGCTGCTGCCGCCCGCTTGCGCTCGGTGACATCGACGACATACGTGACGAACTGGCCGTGCCGGGGCGAGTAGACGGTGGTCTCGTGGTCCCTATCGAGTCCCGCGCTGTGCCCTTCGAAGTAGTCCCGCACCCCCGTGAGCCCCACTCGGCAGGCGCGTTCGACCATGGTCCGGTCGACCAGCGGTGCCACCTCGAGGATGGTGTGGCCGACGAGACTCGCCGCCGTCATGCCCATGAGCCGCTCGAACGCCGGATTCACGTGCACGAAGCGGTAGTCGGCCGGCCCGCCATCGATGTCGCCCACGACCTCATTGAGCGACATGGGGACCGGGCTCGTCTCGAACAGCTCCCGGTACTGGCGCTCGCTCTCTCGCAGCGCGTCGTCAGCCCGCCTGCGTTCCGCATCCGCGGCCATCGTCCCCAGCGCGAAGGAGATGTCGATGCTCATCTCCTCGAGGAGGTTCACCTCGGTGGTCTCCCTGAACAGACCCGCTCGCGGGGAGACGAGCACCAGCACGCCGGCCGCCGCGCCGCCGACCTCGAACGGGATCGCAGCGATCGAGTGGTAACCGCGACCCTTGAACTGCCCGAGAACGCCGCGCATCCGGGCGTCGCTCTCGACGTCCGAGGTGAACACCACCTGGCGGGAGCGGATGGCCGTGGCCACCAGGCCATCGCGCGCGACCCCCCGGTGGATGTTGATGGTCTCGAAGGGCCACGCTGCGACGTCGATCCCGTTGGCCGCGACGGGCCGGACATCGCCCGAGGCCTCCTCGAAGAGCCCCACCCAGGCGACGGAGAAGTCGCCGAACTCCACGGCGATATCGCAGACGGTCCGGTAGAGCTCCGACGGCTCCCTCGTCCGCACGATCGCCTGGTTGACCTCGCTGAGGGTCGCGTACAGGCGGGTCATCTGGGCAGCCCGTGCCTCGGCTCGCTTGCGCGCGGTGACGTCTTCGAAGACGGCGACGAAGTGGTCGGGCTCGGGCCGGGAGGCGGAGACGTGCAGCCAGAGGCCCAGCGGCGTGAAGTCGATCTCGAACTCGGCCGGCTCTCCCGTTCGCGCGACCGCTGCATAGGTCTGCAGCAGTTCCGGCGTCTCGTCCCTGATGGTGGGCAGGATCTCGGTCACGCGCTTGCCGACCACATCGCGGAGCCCCGTCAGCTTCTCGAACGCCGGGTTCACGCTGAGATAGACGAAGTCGTCGGGGTGGCCCTGATCGTCGTACAGCATGCGACAGTAGGCGAAGCCTTCGAGCAGGCTCGTGAACAGCATGCGGTAGCGCGCCTCGCTCTCGCGCAGGGCATCGTCCGCGAGCTTCAGGTCCTCGATGTCCGTGCAGGTGCCGAACCACTTGACGATCGCCCCGCTGGCGTCGCGGGAGGGCGACCCACGGATCAGCCACCAGCGGTAGGCGCCGTCGGCGCGCCGAAGCCGGCACGCTAGCGAGTAGGGGGCGTCATCCCGAGTGGCCCGCTTCCAGGCGTCCCAGGCCCGCTGCCGGTCGTCGGGATGGAAGGGCGTGTTCCAGCCGTCGCCGTAGCTCTCCTCCAGCGTCATGCCGGTGTAGTCCACCCATTGCTGATTGAAGTAGATGGTCGCGCCGTCCGGCCGAGTGGCCCAGACGATCTGCGGCATCGCTTCTACCAGCGAGCGGAACTCGCGCTCGCTCTCCAGCAGCGCCTTCTCGGCCTCCGCGGCCTCCGGTGGACGCTTCTCGGAACGCTCACGCACTTGACATCTCGCCGACGAGTAGCACGTGCCGGCCGCTGGTTAGGCGGCCGGCCCAGGGACGAGCACGCCCTGCGCGGTCCAAACTACACCCTGGTCATCCCATGGCAAGTGGGTGTGCTCGTTCGGCACCTCCGTCCCATCTGCACCGCGCTGGACGCCAGACCCTCGCCCGCAGTGCGCCTCCGACAGCCCCGTCGCCTCGACAGATCGCGCACCGGCACGGCGGCGAGCGGCGCATCACGTCCGTCGCTCCGTCCGGGGTCGAGGGTGCTACGGTTCTGTGGCCGAACACGACACGAGGGAACGAGTGGGGAGCGGAGGGTTGCCTGCACGCGCGTACTGGCTTGACCTCTTCACGCCGAAGACTTGGGCCGAGTTCCTCGACGCCGGCGGCGACGTCTCGGGCTTCCGGGAGGGCAGGCGCGGCCTCGTCGCCAAGATCAAGCCGGGCGACTACCTGCTCTGCTACCTGACCGGCGTCTCGCGGTTCGTCGGCCTCCTCGAGGTCACCTCCGAGCCCTATCAGGACCACGCGAAGATCTGGTCTGCGGAGGACTTCCCGCTCCGGCTGCACGTTGGGCGGCTCGCTGTCCTGGCGCCGGAGCACGGCGTGCCCATCGTCGAGCTGTTCCCAAGGCTCTCCTTGTATCCGAGAAGGAAGTCGGACAACTCGTGGCAGGGCCTCGTCCAAGGGTCACCGACCCGCTTCGGGGCGGCCGACGGCGAGCTCATCACCGCGGCGATCCTCGACGCCGAGGCCAACCCGATCGTCCGACCGTTCGACCCCAAGAAGCTTCTCGCCAAGGCCAGCCCGGCCAAGATCTCGCACAAGCCGGCCCTGCCGTCTCCCCCTGCCGCTCGCCCGACTGATGCGACCGAGTACGGGGCGGCGCCAGGCGGGCCCGGGCTCCGAGCCCCTGAGAACGCCGGGGCGGACCTGAGCGGCGGGGAGCCGGCGAACGGCGACGAGGAGGGCGGGACGGCCCTCGAGGTCAACGCCCACACGGAGATCGAATCCATCCTGCTGCGGATCGGGTCCGCGATGGGCCTCGAGCTGTGGATCGACCCCGCCGACCGCGGCAAGAGCCACGACGGCCTGAGGCTGGGCGACGTGCCGGGGGTCCTCGACGCCCTGCCGCTCCCGTTCAGCGCGGAGGTCCTCAAGACGATCCGCAGGATCGACGTCCTCTGGCTCAGGGACCAGATGGTCGTGGGCGCGTTCGAGGTGAAATCCACCACCTCGGTCTACAGCGGCCTCCTCCGCATGGCGGACCTCGTCGCCATGAACCCCAACCTCACGATCCCGATGTTCATCGTCGCCCCGAGCTCGCGGCGCGAGCGTGTCCGTCAGGAGATCGTGCGACCGACGTTCTCGAAGCTGTTCCACCCGCCGATGGCGAAGCGGTGCCGCTACGTCCCGTTCGACCGCCTCCGCGAGCGCTTCGCCCTGCTCGAGCAGGCGAACCTGCTCGGCGCCATCCCGCCCGATGCCTTCCTCACGTCGGTGTCCGAGACGGTCGACCAGATGGTGACGGTCAACTAGGCCGTCCGGGCTGTCCGGCCGCCAACGCGGACCGTCGCCCAGATCGCCTCGCACGGCGGCGCTGGTGCGGCGAGCGGCCGCGCCTACCCCTCCGACACCGCGAACGCCACGCCTCGGCCGTGCGCCTGGGAGAGCGCCAGCCAGATCTTGACCATCTCCTCGAGCACCTTGGCGTTGGCCAGCCCGCCGGCATCCTCGGGCTGGAAGCCGATCTGCGCGGCCAGGTCCATCGCGACGCGCTTGGCGTCGGCATCGTCGCCGGCGACGAACATGGCGGCGCGAACGGCCCGGCCAGCCGCGGTGGCGTAGTTCTCGAAGCCGATGGTGTTGAACGCCTTGGCGAGCTTCGCGCCCGGCAGCATGGCGGCCAGGTCCTGGGTGGTGGAGTGCCCGCCCGGCTCGGCGTCGAAGCGGTTCATCGCGTCGATGACGAGGCGCCCGCCGAGCGGCGGCAGCTCCGCCACCGTGGCGTTGATCGCGACTGGCCGCACGGCGAACACGATGACGTCGGCGCCCTCCACGGCGTCGCCCGGCGAGGCGGCGACGGCATCGGGGATGTCCGCGAGCGCGGCCTGGGTCTTGGTGCTCTCGGGGTCGCGGACGCCGAACACGACGTCATGGCCCGCCGCGGCGAACGCCCGGCCGAGACCGCCGCCGACGTTGCCGGCTCCGAGGATCGCAATGCGCATCGGCCTGTCTCCGCGTGGTCCGGCGCCCGGCGGCGCCCGTCTGGCCCCATTCTGGCCCCGGCGAGCGGGTCGTGCATCCCCGGCGAGCGTCGCGGGGCCGCCCTCTCCTGGCGTCGCGGGTCCGCGCCGGCCCTGGCGTCGCGGGGCCGAGGCCATCCCGGCACCGCGGCCGGAGAATCGGAACGGGGCCCGGCCTAACCGCCGAGCCCCGTCGCGCAGCTGCTGTCAGCGGCGGCTGCCGAAGAGTCGCAGGAGGAACAGGAACAGGTTGATGAAGTCGAGGTACAGCTGGAACGCGGCGAAGACAGACGCGCGCTCGGCCGACTTCATGACCGCGGCCAGCTGGCCGTTGACGATCCGCTGGACGTCCCACGCGGTGAGCACCACGAACACGCCCACGCCGACGACCGAGATGATCCAGTTGAGCGCGGAGAACCCGACGAACAGGTTGACCACCGACGCCACCAGGACCCCGATCAGCGCCATGAACGCCATCGAGCCGAGGGTGGCGAGGTTGCGCTGGGTGACCTTGCCGTAGACGGCGGCCGCCGCGAACATCGCGGAGCTGGAGACGAACGCCCCGGCGACGGAGCCGGCCGTGTACGCCTGGACGATGAGCCCGATCGTGAGGCCCATGCTCGCCGCGTAGACGAAGAACAGCGCCAGGCTGACCATCGGGCTGAACCTGTTGATGCCGAAGCTCAGCGCCATGGCCAGGATGAACTGGCCCAGGATCACCGGCAGGATGATCTGCGCGGTCGCGTCGGTGAGGGTGACGCTGGTGGAGACGAGGAAGGCGACGCCGGCGGTGAGCAGCAGGCCGGCGAACATCCAGCCGAACGCGCCGATCAGCAGCTGCTGGACGAGGGCGGGGGCGGGGCGGGCGCCATAGGTGGCGCTGGGATACGGGCGTTGGTAGCTGTTCACGAGGGACTCCCTTCGGGCGGCGCCGTCTGGGTGGGGGCGGCTGGCTGCTTGGACCTCGCCGTGGCACTCGGCCGTCCCCGACCGTGGACGCGGGCGGTGGTGGCAGAGCGCGACTCGGCCTGCTCGGCCACGCGGGCGAGGATCCAGAGCAGGTCGGCGAGGCGGTTGAGGTACGGGATCATAATGCCGTCGCGGATGGCGTAGTCGTGGTAGGCGAGTGTGACGGCGCGTCGCTCGGCGCGCCGGACGATGGTCCGGGCGAGCTCCAGCGCGGCCGACACCCTGGTCTCGCCGGGGACCACGAACTCGCGGGGAAGCTGAATGGCGGCCTCGGTTTCGCGGAGCACAGCCTCGATCCCCTCGAGCATCGCCGCCGACACGCGGGTCTTGCCCTCGACCTGCTTGTGGCGCGACTCGGGAGCCGTGGCCAGCTCGGCGCCGGCGACGAACAGCTCGCGCTGGATGCGCAGGATCAGATCCGCCAGCCCTCCGAAGTTGGGGCTGAGCGCACCGTGCTGCGCCTTGACGCCGAGCTCGGCGCGGGCCAGGCCCAGCGCGGCGACCGCCTCGTCCACGGTGCCGAACGCCTCGGTCCGGAGGTCGTCCTTCTGGACGCGGATGTCGTCGAACAGGAGGCCGGTCATGCCGTCGTCGCCACGGCCGGTGGCGACGGAGCTGGGAAAGCTGAGGCGACTGCTCATCGGGGTCGGGAGTTCCGGGTCACTTCGGCATCGGGCGGGTTGGCCAGAGCTGGGGCCTGCTCACCACATCAGGCCCGCTTCGCGCGGGTCCCACCGTTCGGCGAGCAGGGTCACCCGGACGTCATGCTCCACCACGCTCTCCGCCTGCTCCTTCACCTGCTGGATCATCGCACCGGCATAGGGGCAGAACGGCGTGGTCAGGATCATCTTGATCTCGGTGGAGTCCGGCGTGAGGACGATCTGCTTGATCAGCGCCAGCTCAACCACGTTCATCCCGATCTCCGGGTCCACGACAGCACGGAGCGCGTCGAGGATCGCGTACTCGGTGGCTCGACGCTGGGCGTCGAACGCGGCGTCCGAATCGGCGGAGGCGCCGGACGCAGCGGGGGAGGTGGAGTCGGTCTCGGTCATGGCCGAGAAATCCTAGCACCGCGCTGGGAAATGGCCCGCGCGAGGACGGGGCGGGCGCGCGGGGCGCGGGGCGAGCCGCGGCGGGGGCCCGGCCGCTGCTCCGGCCGCTCCTCCGGCCGCTCCTCCGGCCGCTCCTCCGGCGAGCCCTCCGGCGAGCCCTCCGGCGAGCCCTCCGGCGAGCCCTCACCGATGCGCCACAAGACTCGTAGAGGCGCGCGGCCGTCGGAGTGCCATCACTCATTCCTGCGGCGCATCAGTGATGGCGGAAGGTTTCGGACGCCGCCTCCTGACGCGTCGCCGAGGGCCGACCCGGCCTCTACCAGTCCTGTCGCGACTATCTGAGAGGAAGACGAGCAGTCCTGCGGGCCCCGCCGCCGGCGATCCGAGCCAGGCGCGAGCCTCCAGCCCCCGCAGCGGGTAGACCCGGGCGATCACGCCATCGTGTCGCGCCACCCTGCGGCGCTCGGTCATCCCCTCAGGCAGGACGAGCAGCCGGGCGGCCGCGCGCGCACTCCACCCGAACCGCTCGGCCGCGACGGTCGGCGCCAGGCGGACCTTCATGTCGTGGCGCCGGAGCGTCTCCTCGACCGATGTGAGGGTGGTCTTGACCTCAACGACAAGCAGCGTTCGCGCCGCCGGGTGCCAGGCCAGAAGGTCCATCGAGCCGCGCTCGCCGTAGACGGAGAAGGACACCTCGACTCGGACCTCCCAGCCCAGCCCCTCGAGCCGCGCGGCGATCAGCCGAACGAGCCGGGCGTGGTCCTCGTCCGCGAGCCGGTCCAGGTCCCCGCCCCGCCAGCGCGGCACCAGCTCGAGGTCCATCTCCAGCGCCTGGAGGACGCGCCGCAGCGTCCGCAGCGTGAGGTGGTCCAACTGGCCCCGCTCGACCCGGCACACCGCCGACTGGCTCAGGCCGGCCCGCTCGGCCACGTCAGTCTGGCGCCAGCCCAGGCGGAGCCGGACCGCACGAACACGCGCGCCGACCCGGATGTCTTGCATGGGCCTATCGTGATGTCGGCCACTCACCTGCCATGTATGCGGCGCCTGCGGAGACTCGGGACCGCGATCTGCTCCGAAGCCCTGCCTGTGCGTCTCAACTGCCTGCGCAATCACGCCCGTGCTGGCACATGGCCGCCCCGGACCGCACCGTCAGGAGCGCCTCGTGCGACACCACGCGTTCACCTTCTCCACGCGACTCCCCCACCGGGAGCTGGCCGCGTACCGCCCGGGCGTCGAGGCGGCCCTCAAGGCCGAGGGCTTCGGCGTGCCGGTGGAGATGGACGTCCAGGCGATCGTGAAGGGCAAGCTGGGCATCGATCGCCCGCCGTTCCTCATCCTGGGCGGCTGCAACCCGGCCCTCTCGCACGCGATCCTCAACCTCGACGCGGCGATCGGCGCCCTGCTCCCGTGCAACACGGTGCTGCGCGACGACGGCGACGCGGTTGTGGTCGAGATCGTGGACCCGCGCGCGATGCTCGGGCTGGCAGGCGACAACCCGGCGGTGGCCGAGCTGGCCGACGACGCTCGCCCTCGGCTGCTCCGCGCGATGGCGGCGATCGAGGCGCAGTTCGGCGCTGCTGACGATCGGGGCGCCTGACAGGGCGGCGCGGGGTGCCCGGGGGAGCCGGACGGCTCGACGAACCCGGGCGGCGGACGGCCCAGCGGCGGAGGAGACCGCGGCTGCGAGCCCCCAGGCGGCCGCCGGGGGCGGCGCGACAGCCCTAGATGACGACCCCGGCGATCCGGAGGCTGGGCGGCAGCCGGTCCGCCTCGTCCGCGCTCAGGCCGGGCCCGGCAAGCGTGCCGTCCGGCGCGAAGAACCCGGCGTACTGATCGCGGTGCGCGCCCGCATACGCGTAGGCGTGCGCGATCCCCAGCAGCCTGAGCTCCGGGTTGTCCTTCAGCAGGTCCGTGACCGTGGCGCCGGCGGCCCGCATCTCGAGCACCTGGCGCACGGTCAGGCGGGAGCCGTAGCAGAACGGCTCGCCGTTCATCACGAGCGGGTCGGACTTGACCCACTTGATCGTCATCGGCAGCGCGCTCCTAGATGCCCTTGTAGAGCTTGGAGGTCACCGGGTTCCACTCGCGGGCGTCGCCGCGCACGTTGTGGAACCGCTTGTACACCGCGACCGCCGCGTCGATCCCGCGGTCCGCCGACGCCTTCGCCTCGGCCGACAGCACATCCTGCGCCGCGACACGGATCCCCTCGAGCAGGCCCGCCGCGTCCATCACGGCCACCTTGCGGCGCCGGAACACCGTGGCGGACTGATCCGCGAACTCGCGCAGGAAGTACGGGTCGTCGCTCGCCACGCACAGCGCCACCCGGTCCACCATGACCTCCGCGTCACGCAGGAGGTTCCGCAGGGCGAGGTCGTCGTGCCGGCGGCGCATGGTCGGGTCCGCGCCCACCGCGATCTCGAGCGCGCGGGCGGCCAAGGCCGAGCGCTGCGCGCGAAGGGCTGCGGCGTCGGCCGGGTGACCGGCCTCGAGGCTGCGGGGCGGAAGCCCCAGCGTCGGATGGCTCACGACGAGGAAGGATACCGCCATGCCCGCCCGGCTGCGTACCATTTGGCCCATGAGCGGACAGCGCGGCCGGTAGCAGGAACGCCGAAGACGATGCGCCGCGCCGCCTGGGTCATCGTCCCCGTCGTGGTCGTCGGTCTCCTGGCGGTCGGCGCGTTCGTCGTGCGCGCGCCCGGGCCGGCCACGGCCTTCACCCTGTCGGTCGGCCAGTGCTTCGACATCCCGACCGACGCCGAGGTGGGAGACATCGACACCCTCGACTGCACCGCCCCGCACGACGCCGAGGTCTTCGTGGCGCGGGCCGTCACCGCGCCGCTGCCCTCGGGCGACGGCTCCTACCCGGGTGATCCTGCCTACGGCTCGTGGGTCGGCGCCAACTGCGGCGACGCGGCGTGGCGCGCCTACCTGGGCACCGCCGCGCGAGCCGACCTCGCCGTCGGCTACTTCTACCCGGACGCGAACGCCTGGGCCCACGGCGAGCGGCGGGTCACCTGCTACCTGCACACGCTCGACGGGTCGAAGCTCACCGCGCCGCTGGCAGGGGCGGGGGCCAGCTGACGCGCGGCCCGCAGCGCCGTCGCGAGCGGGGCGAGCCTGGGGCCTGCGCCGAGACGGTTGCGCGGCGAGGATGGATCAGGACGCCTGCCTGAACTCCTCGTATCGCCGCTGCAGCCGGGCCTGATCCGGCCGATCAACGACCCGACGCGGGAGGTAGATCGTCGTGTCGTGGATCTGCTGCAGGCCGACGACCAGCATCGGGCCGTCATGCTCGAGGAGGATCGAGGGCCGGACCTCGATCACGTAGTCCGGCCGGATGGCGAAGAAGAGGCGGTCGAACGCCGCGTGGTGGAGTTTGCACAGGGCGATCCCGTTCGTTACCACGGGCTCGCCTTCGTCGGCGCTGTCCGGGGTGATGTGCGCGGCGTCGAGGAGTTCCTCGTGCCGGAGCAGGCACAAGGCACATCGCTCCTGATACGCACGAATGACCCGCTCCCTGAAGGCGACCTGGTGGAGTCGTTGGCGCACGGCGCGAGTGACGTATGAGCGCCGCGCGTCCACGCCCTCGGCGACGCCCACCGACTCGGACGACGTGGAGAGGGTGGTCCCAATGTCGTCGACCTGGACGTTGAAGGCCAGAGCCTCCGGGTGATCGTCAACGATGAAGACCGGATACTGGGCGACGTAGACGCCCGGGGTCAGCGCGACGAAGTAGACGAGTGGGATCCGGTCACGCATTGCCTGGCGCAGGCCCCGATTGTCGCGGTGCTGCGGGTCCGTGCCCCGGTAGGCGTACGTCAGCCGACTGGAGCCTTCGTCGAATGCATCGTCGTACGGCCCGCCAGCGATCGTGGCGATCGAGATCGGGATCTCGCAGACAGCCGGCTTCCAAATGCCGGACGGGCCGACCAACGGCACGCGTTTGCCCATGTACTCGAAGTTGGCGAGCTCTTCGCGGGAGAACGTCTCACCCCGCTCCTCGCGGTGGCGCGTGAGCCATTCGAAGACAGCCCTTCGGATCCCCGCATCCGTCTCACCGATCATCTGCCCAGGATAGAGGCCTCGCCGGGCGAGATTCGAGTTCGCCAGCACCCGCCGGTTTGTCCCGTCGCCTCGCCTCACACCCGACAACGCCCACCCCGGCCCGAGAATCGCCGCCCGAGAACCGACCCCCGGTTCCGAGCGTAGATAGGGCAGGTTCCACCCACGCTCACAGAGGTGTTCAAGTGCGCACTCGCGTCCCCGGGAGCCGCACCCTGGCGGCAACCCTCGCTTCCGCGCTGCTGCTCAGCGCCGTCATGCTGTATGGCGCCGGCCCGGTCGCCGCCCAAGGCTACGGGAG
Organism: Chloroflexota bacterium; assembly: GCA_021825385.1. Taxonomy (GTDB): domain Bacteria; phylum Chloroflexota; class Limnocylindria; order Limnocylindrales; family CSP1-4; genus JAKAHU01. The sequence continues at coordinate 14,821 of JAKAHU010000055.1, forward strand.
CAGTGGCGCAACGCCCGCACCCACCGCTTCCTCCGCGCCGATGCAGGTCGCGCTCACGTTGCGCTCGGCCGCCTCGCTCGGCACCTTCCTGACAGGGCCGGACGGGATGACCCTGTACACGCTCTCGTCGGACCCCGCGGGCGGCAGCGTGTGCACCGCCAAGTGCCTCACGATCTGGCCCCCGCTCACGGTGGCCGCGGGCGGCAGCGCGAGCGCGACCGGCACCAGTGCCGTGTTCGGCACCTTCGTCCGCTCGGACACCGGAGCCACGCAGGTGACCGTCGGCGGCCGAGCCCTCTACTACTACCAGGGCGACACCGCGGCCGGGCAGACGAACGGCGAGGGCATCCCGGCCCTGGGCGGGGTCTGGCACGTCGCGGCGGTCACCGCGGCTGCGGTGGCGGCCGCCTCGTCCGCGTCGCCCGGCGCGGCGTCCATGGCGCCGACCGACGTGACGCCCGTGACCGGGAACAGCCCGACCACGGGTCCGCTCGTGCTGCTCCTGGTCATCGTCCTGGCACTGGCGGCGGCGCTCACCTTCATGGCCCGGCAGGCGCGTCGGCGCTGAGCGAAGTCGGCGCAGGGCGAAGTCGGCGCTGAGCGAAGCGCCCGGGATCTCCAGGCGGGCCAGCCCCAGGCCGCGCCCGCCTGACCCGGCTTAGGCCCCGCCGTTCGGGCCGGGCCCCGCTGTCCGGGCGGACGCGATCAGGCTGTGCGGGTGGGCTGTTGCCGGTGGGCTGTTGCCGGCGTCCTGCCGACCGACGTCCGGGCGGCCGCTGCCGGCGGCCAGAGTGACGCAGCAGACAGAGCGACCCGCAGAACGACCCGGCGGTCAGATCGACGCAGCGTTCAGAGCGACCCGGCCAGGACGGGCGCGCCCGGGGCACCGCCGCCCGCGCCGCCGCCGCTCGCCTGGAGCGTGACCCAGAAGCGGCTGCCCGGGGCCAGCGTGCCCCAGGTGTCGAGGCGGCCCGCCCAGTACGCGGTGGACCCGCTGAACAGCATCTCCCCGACGGCCGTGCTGGTTCCGCCCTGCGTGATCCAGCAGCGGTAGACGTGGCCGGGCGCCGGACTCGGGAGCACCGTGGACAGGACCACCACGCTGCCATCGGTGGCGCTCCACGACACGCTGCCGCCGGACGTCCCAGAGGGCGTGGTGAGCACGGCGACCCGGTGCCCCGGGTCCTGGAGGATGCGGTCGAGCGTTGCCGTCACGCCGGCCAGGGCTGTCGTCTCCGCCTGCGCCTGGCGGAGTTGCTGACTGCGGTCGGCGAGGAGCGCGGCGCCGCCCGCGAACACCACGACCGCGGCGGCCGCGGCCAGCCAGG
>JAKAHU010000314.1 GCA_021825385.1 Chloroflexota bacterium
GCTCGCTGATGTCCTCGATCGTGACCTCGAGCCCGCGCGAGTTCAGCCGCAGCCAGCGCAGCTGCGGCTCGGCCGCCGTCCAGCGGAACTCGGTCTCGGAGAGCCGGGCCACCGTCCCGTCGTCGATGACCTTGCCCGCCTCGTCGCACCAGGGCGTGTAGTAGACGGCGCCGACCCGGAGCTTCGTCGCGTCGCGGGTGATCACCCGGTCCACGAGCCGCTCCGCGTCCGGGCCGTGGACGCGGTACTTGAAGAGCGGCGAGACGTCGATCAGGGCCGCGGCCTCGCGGATCGCGTTGTACTCGATGTCGTGGGCATCGGCGTAGGCGCTGGCGGAGAAGTAGCCGGACCATTCGCGCCACTGCATCTTGCGGTTCAGTGGTGCGGTCCGGGGATGGAACGCGGTCCCGATGCTCACGTTGCCCTCCTGAGTTGCATCGGTCAGTAGTATGCCCGCTCTCGCCCGGCCGTAGGCGGGCACTGGCAGCTCCGGCCGCGCGGGCCCGTCCGGGTCCGCTACTATGCATGAACGCTATGCAGGCTGGATGCCGGGTCCGTCCCCGCCCGGCACGGCGACACCCCGGCGACACCCCGGCGACACCTCGTCGGCGGCACGCCTGGCGAACTGGTGAGGAGGGAGCGGTGACCCAGCGGTACGACGCGGTCGTGATCGGTGGCGGGCACAACGGCCTCGTGAGCGCGGCGTACCTCGCCCGCGCCGGCCTCAGGACGCTCGTCCTCGAGCAGCGCCACGTCCTCGGCGGGGCCGCCGTGACCGAGGAGATCGTGCCCGGCTTCCGCTTCTCGGTCGCCTCGTACGTCGTCAGCCTCCTCCGCCCCGAGATCATCCGGGAGCTCCAGCTGCCGCGCCACGGCCTCGACATCCTGCCCCTCGACGGCACGTTCACCCCGCTTGGGCCGGGCGAGGGCCCAACGGCCGGGGGCCCAACGGCCGGAGCTCGGGCGGCCGGAGGCCCGACGGCCGGGGGCGGCGACTACCTGTGGCGGGTGAACGATCACGGCCGGACGATGCGCGAGCTGCGCCGCTGGTCGGCGACCGACGCCGAGGCGTACGAGGAGTACGGCCAGCTGATGGTCGAGATGGCCCGCTTCATCAAGCCGATCCTCTCGATCGTCCCGCCCGACCTGACCGGCTACGACCCGCGCGAGCTCCTGCCCCTGGCCGGCCTCGCCCGCGCCTTCCAGCAGCTGCCCCAGCGCCAGCAGGCCGTCTTCGTCCAGCTGATGACGATGAGTGCGGCCGACTTCCTCGAGCAGTGGTTCGAGACCGACCCCCTGAAGGCGACGATGTCCGCCTCGGGGATCATCGGCACGTACCTGGGGGTGCGCTCGCCGGGCACGGCCTACGTCCTGCTCCACCACTACATGGGCGAGATCGACGGCGCCTTCCGAGCCTGGGGGATCCCCAAGGGCGGTACCGGCGGGGTCAGCCTGGCGATCGCCTCGGCGGCCCGCTCGTTCGGGGCCGAGATCCGGACCGAGGCGCCGGTCGCCCGGATCATCACCCGTGCCGGCCGGGCGGTCGGGGTGGCGCTCGAGTCGGGCGAGGAGATCTACGCGGACACCGTCCTCTCCTCGGTCGACGTCCGCCGCACGTTCCTCGGCCTGATCGAGCCGGGCACCCTCGACCCGGGCTTCGAGGAGGAGGTCCGGCGGTTCAAGTTCCGCGGTTCGTCGGGCAAGGTCAACCTGGCCGTCGACCGCCTGCCCGACTTCACCTGCCTGCCCGGCGAGGGCGAGCACCTGCGCGGCGCGATCAGCTTCTCGCCCAGCCTCGACTACATGGAACGGGCCTACGACGACGCGAAATACGGTCGTTTCAGCCGCCGGCCGTACATCGACATGATCATCCCGACCCTGGTCGATCCCTCGATGGCGCCGCCCGGCAAGCACGTCATCAGCTGCTTCGTGCAGTACGCGCCGTACCGGCTCGACCCCTCGCTCGGGACGTGGGACGACCAGCGCGAGGCGTTCGGCGACACGGTGATCGACACGATCGCCGAGCGGGCGCCGAACATCCGCGAGATCATCGTCGGCCGCCAGGTCCTGACTCCGCTCGACATGGAGCGCACGATCGGGTTGAGCGAGGGCAACATCTTCCAGGGGGAGCTGACCCTGGAGCAGCTCTTCTTCAACCGGCCGCTGCCGGGCCACGCGCGTTTCCGGACCCCGATCCGTGACCTCTGGCTGTGCGGTTCGTCGACCCACCCGGGCGGTGGGATCATGGGCGCCAACGGCCGGATCGCCGCCCTCGAGGTCCTCCGCTCGCGCGGTCGGAAGGTGGCCTGACGATGACCACGACGACCGCCCCGACCGCCGCGTCCGCCCCGGCCGCCGCGTCCGCCCCGACCGCCCCGGCCACCCGCACCGGGGCCGGCCCGTACGACGCGATCGTGATCGGGGCCGGCCACAACGGCCTCGTCACCGCCGCCTACCTCGCCCGGGCCGGGCTGCGCACGCTCGTCATCGAGCGCCGGGCACGGGTCGGCGGCGCGGTCGAGACGAGCGAGCTCGCCCCCGGCGTCCGCGTCCCGACCCTGGCCGACACGGTCGGCCGGCTCCGCCCGTCGGTCGTCCGGGAGCTCGGCCTGAAGACGCACCGGCTCTCGCTCGTCGCCCCGGATGTCCGCCTCTTCGCCCCCCAGCCGGACGGGCGGGCGGTCACCCTGTGGGGCGACCTGGCCCGGACGGCAACGGAGTTGCGGCCCTGGTCGGCGAAGGATGCCGACGCGTACGCCGGGTTCGACGCCCTCGTCCGCTCGCTCGGGCGGTTCCTGGCCGACCTCGCCTCGACCGCCCCGCCCGACATCGAGAGCCCGGGATTCGCCGATGCGCTCCTCGGCCTGCGGCTCGGGCGGGCGTTCCGCGCCCTCGGGCGCGACCGGGCCCGCTCGGTCCTCCGGGTCCTACCGATGGCGGTGGCGGACTTCGTGGCCGAGTCGTTCGAGACCGACGCGCTCCAGGCCGCGATCGCGACCCGCGGCGTCCGCCACGCGGCGCTCGGGCCGTGGTCGGCCGGCACGACGGCCGTCCTGCTCACCGACTCGGCCGGCAACGACGGGGGAGCGGCCGGCCAGACGGTGTTCGCCAGGGGCGGGCCGGGTGCCCTGGCCGAAGCCCTGGCCGGTGCCCTGCGGGCGGCCGGCGGGGAGATCCGGACCGGCGCCGAGGTCGTCTCGATCACCTCCCGCGACGGCCGGGCCACCGGCGTCGCGCTCGCCTCGGGCGAGGAGATCGGCGGGCGGATCGTCGTCTCGGGTGCCGACCCGAAGCGGACGCTCGGCTGGCTGGACCCGGTCGCGCTCGGCCCGAGCCTGGTCTGGCGGGCCGACAACTACCGGATGCCGGGCGTCGTGGCCAAGGTGAACCTCGCCCTGGCGAGCCTGCCGCGCTTCCCGGCCGCCGGCGAGGAGCAGGAGCAGCGTCTTCGCGGCCGGATCGTGATCGCCCCCGGCGT
>JAKAHU010000056.1 GCA_021825385.1 Chloroflexota bacterium
GCGCATCTGGACGTTGAACTCGTGCTGGCGGGGCTCCCTGTCGCCGACCAGCTCACGGCCGCGGGCGAGCAGGTTCTGCTCGGCCACGCGGGTGCTCTCGCGGAACGGCGCCGGGGCCGGCTGGTTCAGGATCTTCACGCCCGAGCCCGGCCCCACCGTCACCTCGAGGCGGAACAGGCCCGGGTTCTCCCCTTCCCCGCCGGGGCTCATCGCCCAGATCTGGCCGGGCGGCAGCGGGTCCGTGCCGATCTCGTCGGGGCTCTGGAGCTCGGGCGTGGTCACGAACTGCTCGATGCCGTCCTCGCCCATGGTGTAGCTGAAGTGCGTGTTGCGGAACTCCATGGCCCCGACGCGCTTCTGCTGCTCCTTCACGCGCCGCCGGGACTCCATCGCGAGCCGGACGGCCCACTCGATGTCCGCGTCCGAGACCGGCATCGCGGGGTCCGGGTAGAGGAGCTTGAGCAGGCCGCTGACCGTCTTGTTGACCGCGTTCGTGTCGCGCCCTGACAGGGCCCCGCCGTAGAACACGCGGCCCTGGATGGCTGTCAGCCGGGACTGCTCGCGGAGCCGGCTCCACGTCTCCGAGAGGAAGTCGGACACCAGGCCAAAGTGGTCGGTGAAGAGGCCCTTCTGGAGCTTCGGGAGGTCCCAGCCGGGCACGTACGCGTGGATCCGGTCCATGAAGGCCGTGTCGTCCTTCATCTGCTTCGGGAACGGCCCGAACAGGTGGCTGACGCGCTGCTGGTGGGCGACGTCCACGTCGAAGTTGCCGATCATGACCACGCCGCCCGACGCCCGGATCGACTCCTTTCCCCGGCTGAACTCCCCGGACTCCATGTAGCCCTTGAGGATGTTGACACCATCCTTCTGGTCGAAGTCGATGCCGCTGACCTCGTCGAAGCAGACGACGTCGTACTGGGCGACGAGGCCGCGCTTGCCCGTGGAGTTGTCCACGAACATCTTGGCGACCGTCGCCTTGCCGCCGGAAACGAGGTGCGAGTAGGGCGAGATCTGCTGGAACAGGTGGGACTTGCCGGTGCCGCGGGGCCCGAGCTCGACGAGGTTGTAGTTCCGCTCGACGAACGGGACCATCCGGAGCAGAAGGACGTCCTGGGTGCGCTGTTCAAGCGCGGACGGCTCGAAGCCGACGCTCCGCAGCAGCAGCTCGCGCCACTCCTCCGACGTGAAGGCGGCACGGCCCTTCGCGAGGACGTCGAGCACGTCGCGGCGGGAGAGCTGGATCGGGCGGAGGCCCGTCACGCCGAAGGGGCGGCCGTGTCCCTCCTCCGCGATCGCGGCGTCGTACTCGAGCTCGATCTCCGCGTAGAAGCCCCCGGTGAGCATCCTCTCGTGCTCCTTCACAAGGTCGTCCGCGATCCGGACATCCCTGAGCTGGAGGCTCGGCAGGGTCGCGAGGTAGCTGTCAGTGCCGGCGTCCAGGCGCGCCGTGATGAGGTCGATGAGCTTCACCCTGCCGCGTTCGCGCGCCCGGGACTTGAACAGCTCCTGCTCGCCCGCCCGCACCGTGCGGTCCTGAAGCTGCCGCTGGACGATGTTGAGGCCCTCGGCGATCTCCCCCTCGTCGGTGCTCGCGCAGTACCGGCCGAGCAGGAACTCCCCCACGTAGGTGGGGACCGGATACTGGCCCTTGAACCGGCTGGCGAGGTCCTTTCGGACGACGCTGCCGGGAAACGACTCGGCGGCGAGCCGGTCGAGCGCGTCAAGCTCCATCAGTCGTCGCCTCCAATCGTCACCGCGGCCTGCGAGAGAACGCGGCCATCCGCATCAACCAGCACAAGGAAGGTTGCACTGCCCTCGAGATCGCTGTCTGGGACCAGGAGCCTCGCCGTGCCGCCCTCGTCTACTGGCTGGGGGGCCCTGGCGACCGACGTGCTCCCGGCCCCGGCCTGCGTACGCAGATCGACTTTCGACCCCGCGGCTGCGCCGATCGCTGACACATCCGCCCAGAGACCGCGCCAGGCGATCTTGAGGTCGACGACCGCGCGGCCAGCCGTGGCGGCGCCGACCCTGATGACGGGGGTGATGCATTCCTGCGGGCTCACGCCCCCGTGCTCGTAGGTCGCGCCAGCCACGAACGCGCTGATGCCGGGCGCCACAGCCATCCGCACGCTGGGGTCCCAGAACCAGGGCACGGTGCCCCCGGGCGCGGCAGCGCCGTCCGCGAGCCGGCCGGTGCGGCCCTTCTTCATCCGCTCGTCCTTGGTGAGGTAGTACGGCAGCTCCACCTTCGGGAGGCCGCCCGGGAGGTACAGCCACCCGTGGTCGGTCACGACCACAACCTGCTTCCAGCCGGCCTCCAGGAGCCCCGCGATCCGCTCGCAGAGCGACCGCACCTCGCCGTCGAGCAGCGCCGGCAGCTTGGCCTGCTGTTTGTGGCCCAGCTCGTCCACGTCCCCGTGCTCGGTCCAGGCGCGGCCGGAGGGATCGCCGGTCTCGGCGTCCAGCAGGACCTGGAAGCCCGCGGCCTGGAGGAGCGACCGCAATCCGGCGATCGTGAGGTCGGCGCCGCCCGCCTTCGGCACGGGCGACAGGGCGCCACCCGGCCCGAGGTCGCCGACGACCGGGGAGACGGCCGGCTTCGCGGTCGACGTGATCGTCGGGAGCGCGGCGAGGTGCGGGCGAACCTCGACCTGCTGCCCGAGCCTCTCCAGCTCCTGCTCGACGCGCTTCCCGACGTCGAAGCGGAGCCCGTCCACGAAGATCAGGCACGTGCCGGCATCCCACTCCGGAAGCGGATCGACCTTGTAGTCGGACGCCGACTCGCCGACGGCCTCCTGGAACCGTCGTGCGCCGGCGTCGAGCCACGGCGCGTAGAGGGCCAGGACGGCGGCGACCACAGCGTCTCGGTCAGGTTTGGTCACCACGGCCGCAAGGGCGCGCATCACCGCGTCATCGACGCGCCACCCGTCGGTGACGTACGCGTCGACGAGGTGAGGCACGGCGCCGGCGGGGAGCGCGTGCCGGCTTCCACCTGCAAGCAGGGCAAGGTGCTCCAGCGCGACGGCCAGAGGGGCTTCGCCACGAGCCGCCCACACCCAGTGGCGGCGCTCGCTGTGTTCGGCCTCGAGCGTGCTTAGCCGCGCTGCGGCCGAGGCTGAGTCCAGGGTCGCAGCCTCCAGGAGTGCGGCCCTCAGGACCTTCTCTCCGTGCTCGTTGTCCTGGGGCCACGCCCCGAGGGGGCCGTCGAACAGGCCCACCGACTCCTTGACCCGCTTCGGGGCCGCGGACCGGAGGTGGTCCTCGACGGTGGGGTAGCGGTCGGGGGCCTCGGCGTAGCGGTTCCACACGGTGTCCCAAGCACCCGAGCGCCGACCAAGCTGGCCGGCGGCCGCGACCTCCCCGTCGTCGAGGCTCAGGCCGAACCGGTCCTTGAACCGCGAGCGGAAGGCCTCCCACTCGTTCGGCTTGAGGCTCGCTCGGAACGCAACCGAGTCGTTGAGCCACAGCAGCACGTCACGGTCGAGGTCAGGGGCGAGCAGCGAGTCGAAGTACGGCGCGCGGAGTGGGGCGCGAGCAGCGAGCTCGTCGATGGGGCGGCCGGCGAGCTCGGCCCGAGCCCGGAGAAGGGCCTCCTTCGTCGCGTCGTCCTCGCCGACCTCGACGCCCAGGCCGCCGAGCTTCGACTGGAGGAACGCCGCGATGGTCCAGTCGCGGCCGTTCTGCTGGGCGAAGATCGCCCCACGGTACTGGAGCTCGGTGATCGGCTTGAGGCGGGAGTCGGCCTCCTCGACCGCCCGGATGTCGCTGCGGGCGTATCCGGGGAGGTAGACGACGGGGGGCTGAGCGGAGGCGCTCTCGGCCAGCTCGATCGCCCCGTCCAGAACGCCCTTGATCCAGTAGGCGGGTCCCGAGAGGCTCTCGGCGTCGTAGTCACCCAACTCGAGGACGAGCCGCCGCTCGCGGACGAACGGAAGCAGCGGTCGCCACTGCTCCGCCTGGTCGGGCCATAGGAGCGCCACGGGGGCGACGTCGGACGGGCTCACGCGGGTCCGGGATGACATCGCTCTAATAACGGCGTCGATGAAGGAGTCCGCCACGGGTCAGCCCCTGCCTGCGGCCGCCCGGGCCGCGCGCTTCTGGGCGAGGGTCGGGTGGAGGTCGTTGATGCGCCCGGAGCCGTCGGGGTTCCTGCCGCGGTCCTTGTCCCACTTCACGTTGACCCTGGAGCGGAGGACATTGGCGGTCACGAACGGGCGGATGTTGAGCCTGACGCCGTCGTCGAGGTCGGGCTCCCAGCCGAGCGGCTGCTCGGCGAGCGTCTTCCAGCGGACGTAGATGTCGTACGGGGCCTCGCCCTCGATGACGCGGGCGAGCTGGCCCTGGAGCCCGAGGGCGGCCGAGAGGCGGGCCTCGGCGCCCGGCTCGTCGCCGGCGGCGCGCTGGCGCTCGATCCAGTCGCCCAGCAGCGTGTACGCGAGGCGCTCGAGCTTGGCGCGGTCGAGCCGGTGGTAGTGGCACAGGACGCTGAAGCCGTCCCGGCGGCCGTCCCAGACGTGCCAGATGAAGGGCCGGTTGGCGAAGAGCCTCACGTGCTGGGCGAAGAAGTCGTCGCGCAGCCAGGCGTCGAGGGTCTTGCCGGGCGAGCCGGCCTCCTCGAGGAGCCGGTCGAGCAGGGCCGGCGACCAGGCGTCGCCGTACGCCCGGGAGAGCAGGGCCCGCAGGCGCTCCGCGGCCGGGCGCTCCCCGCTCACCGAGACGAGCGGCACCAGGCCGTCGGCGTCCGCGAGATCGTCGAGCCCGTCCGGCTCCTGGTCCGGCCAGCGGTACCCGAGCAGGCGGGCCGCCGCGACCTGGAGCGGCGCCTCGGAGCCGACGACGTTCCCCCTGAACAGCCACTGGGTCGGGTCGTCGCTGTGGGGCTCGGGCAGGCCGTCGGGGTACTGCTCGGCGGCCACGCGCGTCCAGTGCTCGAGGTCGAAGGGAACCTTCACAAGCGTGGCGTTCGTGACGTTCAGCTTCTGATCCACTCGCCGAACGTCGACGGCGTATTGAGGGGAGCTGACGTAGGCCCACACGGCCGGCAGGTCCTCATCAGCTCGCGGCATGACCACGCCGGTGTTGTTATCGAATGCCTCTCCCTCATACCGCGTCGCTGCGAGGCTCACAAGGCTGACCGCGACGCCTCGTCTCCCCCAAATCTGCGACCCGGCGCGATGACGATCGTGGAGGCGAGCTCGGTTGATCCTCGCGAACTCGTCCAGCCGACCATTGCCGCCTTCCCAAAGCAGGGCGTTCTCGCGGCCACCAAACTCGAGGGTTGAAGGCAGCGTCCCTTGAAGTCGTGCCCAGGTCTCTCCCAAGGAAACTTCCCAGAAGCTCCGGCCAAAGCGCGGGAAGTCACCTGTCATGATTCCCGTCAAACCGTCCGCGAACTCGGCAAGGAGGTGAGGGGCATGGGCAGCCTCAGGGGCAATCCGGCTGTCAGGGTTCGCGAGCTGACGCGCCTGGCCGACGACCAACAACGTGGCCCGCTGAAGGAGCGCGGACTTCTCCGCAGCCGACTGCCCAGTGATGGCGTTCATGGCAACGAAGGTCCGATCTGGCGTCGGCGCCTCCCGAGCCAGACCGATCAGCGCCACCTTGACAATCTCGCCCGAGATCGCATCGAAAGCTGCCGGGCCGAGCGATGCGATGGTTCTGACGCCATGGCGCGTCAGAACTTCTCGGCGAGCGGCTGCATAGGAGGTTAGGAAGAACCAGTTGTGCGGAACGACCATCGCGCAGTCGCCACTGACGTTGAGTAGTTCCAGCGCGCGAGCGACGAAGACTGTCGAGAGGTCGTGGCGGAATGGACCGAATGCTGCTGTCACGTAGCGAGCCAATCGCTCGGACATCTTCTTGAGCCCCAGGAACGGCGGGTTCGTGGCGACCAGCCAGTAGCGGCGCGAGAGGAGCTGGGCGGCCTTGGCGGTGCCCGCGGCGGCGGCCGCGAAGACGGCGGCGGCGGGGTCCTGTGAGGCCTCCCGCCGGAGGGCCTGGTCGAGCCTCTCGAGGAGCTGGTCGGGGTCGACGGCCCAGAGGCCCTCGCCGGCGGCGGCGCGCGGGTCGATGAGCGAGCCCAGCTCGGGGGCGTCCTGGAACAGGTCGTAGAGGCGGTCGAGGGCGCCCGCCATGTTCTCGTCGCCGCCGGCGAGCCGCGCCCAGTCGGCGCGCTGGCCCCTGATGGCGATGCCGGTGCAGGCGAGGCTCGGGACGGGCAGGGGCTGGTACCCGCCGGCCCGCCAGGCGTCGAGCGCGAGGTTGAAGGCGGCGAGCTGGAGGCAGCGGGCGTCGAGCTCGAGGCCGAAGAGGTTGTCCCGCAGGACGGCGGCCGCGGCCTGGGCCGCGGTGAGGCCCTCCTCCTCCTGGCGCATCCGGCGGAGCATGTCCGCGGACGCAGTGAGGAAGTGGCCCGAGCCGCAGCAGGGGTCCATGACCGTGACCTCGGCGGCGCGCGCGGGCCAGCCCTCGAAGGTGCCGGCGGCCGGGGTGCCGTCGTCGCGGAAGCGCAGGTACTCCCACTCCCGCAGGAGCGGGCTGTCCGGGTGCCGGCCCGCCCACCAGGCGCCGAGCGAGTTCTCCAGCAGGAACCGGACCATGTAGTGCTCGGTGAAGAGCTGGGTCACCGGCGGCAGGTCGGCGCCGCCGATCTTGTCGCCCCTCCTGTTGACCTCGTCCTTCCGCTCGCTCTGCCAGAACTGGTACACCCAGCCCAGGGCGTCGTCGGCGGTGAACAGCGCGGCCGGCAGGCGCTCGAGGACGGCCTCGAGCCGGGCGCGGTCCTCGGGGGCGAGGGCGACGCGGTTGGCCGGGTCGTCGGCGCGGAAGATGCCGGGCAGCATGGCCGCGGCGTACCGGGCGGCGAGGACCCAGGGGTCGCGCTCCCCCTCCTCGGCCGCGAGCTCCCGGACCTCCGCGATCGAGACCGGGGCGCCCTCGGGGTGGAGCAGCAGGTCGTTCTCGGCGAGGAAGCGGGCGAACAGCATCCGGTGCCACTGCTCGTACGCGATCTCCTCCACGAGCCCGTCGAAGCCGAGGGTCCGGACCCCGGCGCCGAGGGCCTTGGCGCGCTCGCGCAGGGCGGTCCGGAGGCCGCGCAGCTCCGGCGACAGCCCGGCCGGGGACTCGGCGTCCTCCGCGCCCAGGCGGGCGAGCACGGCGCGCGCCGCCGCCTCGGCGAGGCCGCGGGCCTCGACGACCGCCCTCTCCAGGTCGCGGCGCAGCTCGGGGGCGAGGGGGGCCATGGGTCAGATCACCACCGTGTCGCCCGCGTCGAGGTGCGCGGCGACGCGCGTGCGCAGGTCGTCGAGGTACGCCTCGAGCTCTGCGGCGTCATGGATGACGGCCTTCGCTGGCTTCACGGTCACAGGGTCGGGCTCAAGCTCCCGCGCCGCGAGCTCGTGCGCATTGTCTGCCTGGGTAGAGACCGCGTCCGTCCGGACCTGCCAGTCCGCGAGCGGCCACCCGTCAAGGGTGGCAAGCAGCTCGAGCGTGGTGCCGATCGCCGGGGAGACGTGGTTATCCAGGCCGACCGCAGTGAGAATGCGCGTGCGCTGGACATCGTCGAGCGCTGACCATGTGGGCGACGCCGCAAGGTCGGCGAGGGCCGCCTTCCTCCGCTCGACGAACGCGTCCAGCCGATCACGAAGTGCGCCCCGGAGCTCCTCGGTCAGCGAGGTGACGACGGGCGCGATCGGGTCCGGGTCGTCAAGCATGGAGCGCGACGACTCGATCCCCGCAAGCGTTGCCGCGGCAGCAGCATGGCCCGTCAGGCCCTTGGCGTGGGCGAGGAGGCGAGCGGCAAGCACCCACTCCTCCCGGCGGGCGGTCACGCGCTGGCTGAGGGCCTTCCATCGCTCGGCGTCCGCCTTGAGGTCATCCTTCGCCGCCGCGATCCTGACCACCTGTGCGTTGCCGACCTCCCCCTCAAGATCGCGGATCTCCTGAACCGACGGACGCGGGGGGAGCGGCGCCTCGCCGCCAGCGGCGTCGGCGAGGACGCGGAGGGCGGCCAGGATCTTCGGTGCGAGCTCCACCTCACTGAACCCGGGGGTCGGGATCCCGAGGTCGACGGCGAGTCCCTTGACCTTCTGGCGGTCGAGCGCCGTCGGGACGACGGATTCCGGCTTGTACTCCACGACCGTCATGACGTTCTGCGTGAGGGCGCCTGCCGCCCTTGCCTCGCCGTTGTGGAGCGCGCGGACCTTCCCGGCCGAGATCAGCGCCAGGAGCGAGCCGTCGATCGCGTCCTGCGGCCACCCGTACGGCGGGGCCTCGAAGCGGTGGCGGACGTCGGAGCCCTTCTTTCCGGCGGCGCCGAGGAAGCTGAGGATCGCCTTCGCCACCGGGTGCTCGGCAGCATCGCCCGTGTGCCCGAGCGGCGTGAATGCGTCCGCCGACCCGTCCTTGGCGCGCTTGATGACGGCGTCCCACCTGCCGTGGTCGGCCATCGTGAAGTCCGGGAAGAGCCGCAGAACCGCGTTGTCCACCGCCCTGGCGAGCGACGGCCCGAGGGCTGCGTTCCCCGCGGGCTCCGCCACCTCGTTGCCGCCCCCCTGGTAGACCCGCGCCGCCGCCACGACGCGGCGCGCGAGCGACTTCTCGCGCTCCTGGGCGTCGTCCCGCCGCGAGATGAGGCCGGCGCGCGCGTTGCGCCCGTCCTCTGTGCTCGGGACGGCCCGCAGCTCGACGGTCGCCTTGGCCGCCTGGGCCTCGACCATGGCGGAGCGGAGCTCGTCCGCCATCTCCTTGGGGATCCACACGAGGACGAGGGCGCTTTCCGTGCCGGCGCGCAGCGCGTCCTCGCGGACCTCCTTGTCCGCGACCGACCAGCCGTCCCGAACCCAGACCAGGACGTCGCCGGGGTCGCCCTTCGGCTCGTCGGCGCTCATCCCGACGCGCACCTTGCGCGGGACGAGGCTCTTGCCCTGTCGCGGCTTCAGGCCGCGCTCCACCTCGGCGAACGCCTCCCGGAGGAGCTGCGTCCGGCGGTCGGCCTGCCACGCCGTGTCGGTCCGCAGGTCCTGGATGTGGGCCTGGTAGTCGGCGGCCCACTCCGCAGCGGCGGGCGTCTGGAGGAGGTAGGCGCCCTCGACTTCGAGGAGCACCCCCCGCTCGGCCAGGCGCCGCGTGATCACGGGCACCCGCTCGCGCACCCGCGCCCCGTCGGTCCTCAGGTCCTCGATCAGGAGGTCCGCGATCGTGTCGTTCGTGGCGCAGAGCCCCGTCGCGCTCGGCCCGTCCTTCGGCAGCTTGCCGATGATGTAGACGGCCTTGGCGACCCGTGACGCGAGATGGCCGTCCTCCTCGCTCTTGGCGAGTTCGGAGACGAGCTGGGCCGTTGCCGACGGCAGCGCGCCGCTCTGCTGGAGCGCGCTCTCCTGCTCGTCGTAGATCCGGTCGGCCGGGACCGTGACCCCCAGGTCGCGGGCAGCGACCTCGCGCGTGGCGTCGAGGACCACCCGCAGCTGCGTCCGCAACTGGCCGGCGCGGCCTGCCGTGTCGACCGATCGCAGGAAGCGCTCCCAGAGCCGGCGGCGCGCAGGCAGGAGTGGGTAGTCCGCGGCGAGGTGCTGGGCGTCGGCCCCTGTTGGCGCGATCCCGGACCCGGCGAGCTGCCGGTCGATCTCGCCGCTGACCCGGCCGAGCATCGAATCGACTTCCTTGGCGCGCTCCGGCCGTTTCCGCAGCACGACCGAGCGGACCACCCGGTCGAGGTCGCGGTCCTGGAGCGCCACAGCCACCGTGAAGCGGTGCATGAGCTTCTGGAGGGTCGGCGTCGCGCCGAGCGCCATCTGGCCCGCCCCGACGAACAGGATCCGGCTGCGGAACTGGAAGCAGCAGGCCTCGACGAGCTGCTGGACCTCGTTCACTCGGTCCGTGTCGTCGCCGATGAACTGCTGGAGCTCGTCAAGCACGACAAGCGTGAGGGGGATCTCCTTCGCGGGGTTCGTCGCGCGGAGGGCCTCCTCGAGCACCTGGAGGAACTTCGGTTCGTCGATGGTCGCGATCGATGGGAACTCGGCCCGGATCGCCTTGGACGCCTCGGCGACCGAGGTCGCGAAGTTCGGCCGCTGCGCGAGGATCGCACCGGCGAGGTGCTCCGACACGTACAGGTGCGGGAGCTCGCCCTCGAGGGTTCGGCCCGCGGTCGCGAGGTGGGACTGCACGGCCTCGAGGAGGCCCTCCTCCCGCAGCCACAGGACCAGGCGGGCCTGGGCGTAGTCCTCGGGCAGCCCGGCGGCTGCGAACACGATCGACAGGATGGACAGGCCGACGCTCGTGCCCCCGGCGCTCAGCACCCCCGCGGCGGCGAAGCGCCCGCCGTACTGCTTGCCGCGGTTGTCCAGCTCGATCAGGTGCGCCCGGATGTCCTCCGGGAGGTGGACCAGGCCTCTGGCTCGGGCGCCGTCGGGGAACTCGCGGTCGGCCCACAGGGACTCGAGCACCCGGATCAGGTGCGACTTGCCGCTGCCGTAGAAGCCGCTCGTCCACGCGGCGGGCTGGGAGGGCTTGTCCAGGTTCTTGAGGTAGCTGCCGTAGATCCGCTCGAGGCCCGTCGCGTACTCGCCCTCGGCCACGAAGGCGTCGAGCTCGTACCGGAGGACCGCCCACTCCTCCTCGGTCTTGGGCTGGCCGACCTTCGACACCCCGAGGTTCGGGATGGACCAGGACAGCGGATCCTTGGCGAGGACGTCGCGAACGAGTGTCACCGGGGTGCCCCCTCCGGAATAGTGATCGGGATAGCGAGGTAGTTCCACCCGTCGCGGGCGTCGAGGAGACGGTAGTTGCCGCGCTCGAATGAGCCGGGGAAGAGGACGAGCAGGCGTCCGGGGATGCGGTCCGCCAGGCGCTGCAAGAGCTCCGAGACCCGGACCATGGGGAACAGCGAGCCGACGCCCACCAGGGTGACGACCGACGCCGGGCCGGCCTGGGGCTCCGCGAGGGTCGCCGCCACCTCGTCGTGGAGCGCCGACAGGTACTGAGGGAGCGCCGGCGCGAGGAGCTCGGGGTTCGCGTAGTAGGCGCTCGCGTATTCCTGGGACGCCAGCCATTTCGAGAACGACGTGGTCACGTCGTGCTCGAGCCAGTCGTGGCCCGCCTCGCGCGTCGCGAGCTCGAAGTCGCCGATGCGCGCCCGGATGCGGCGCTCCAGCTCCGGCGGGTAGACGGCCATCCAGACCCGCTCCGCGCCCGCGAGGTCCGGGCGCCACGGCAGCCCGAGCTGGCGGCGGTACTCGGCGAGGAGCGCGTCCACCCGGTCCATCTTCAGGCAGCCCGCCAGCCCGTGATGGCGTCGAGGTGCTGGAACGTGATTTCCATCATCCCCCCGCTGCTCCGGTACTCGAGCCAGCCGCTCCTCGCGGCCGCCTCGGCGAGGGCTCGCAGCTCCGCCTCGCTGCGGTCGAGGATAGCGGCCCACCTGGTCGCGAACAGGGTCGGCCCCGCACGCCCCTCGAGGTGGCCGAGGTACAGCGCGTAGACCACGCTCGGCGCGTTCACGACGGGGCTCGTGCGCTCCTTGTCGCGCGCTCCGGCCAGGAGGCCGCCCTGCGTCCACGACGAGGCGATGTTCTGCCCGAGGTTCTTCAGCGAGGACGCGGAGTACCGGTTCGGGTAGACGGATGCGATGTGTCCTGCGAGGTCGGCGCCGCCAACCTTGCTGCCTGGACGTGCCGCCACGACCAGTCCGGCCGTTATCCGCAGCAGCACGTCCCGAGCGGCCGCACAGAGCAGCGCGAGCAGAGGCTGGTCCTCACGGCTCACGGGCCACAGTTCGCGCAGTGCGCCGAAGACCGGCAGCTCGGTCCGGAGCCCGTAGAGCTGCTTGAGGTACATCAGCGTGTTGCTGCGGTTGGAGGCGGTGGACTTGTCGAGCGCGTTGTCTTCGACGGCCGCGGTTCGGTACGCCTCGAAGTCGACTGGCCCGGGCACGGCGGCGAGGAGCAGCCGAAGCTCCGGCAGCATCATCGTCTTCCCAGTATGCGTGCCGATGGGGTCGTTGGAGAAGCCAGCCCCGAGGGCTGCTTCGGGTACCAGCGGGTCCAGGCTCGACACGTGAGGCGTTTCCATGCTCCAGAGCGTAGCGGGGCGCCGGGGCGCCGGATGCGCATCCCGGCGCAGACCGGCCTGCAAAGAGTCACCCGTGACGTTGCCAGCTCGGTTGACACGGCTCGCTCGGCGGGAGTCGCGTCAGCCGCGCTCTGCCCCCGCGCTCGCGACCCGGCACCAAGGACGGGGCTTGACTATGCGACGCCAGCCAGCTCTCGCCAGACCAATCTCGACTGCTCCGCTGTGAGGGTGCTCCAAGGTGGGATGCCCACACGCCAGGAGTCTTCCGGGAGCCCATCTAGCCACAACCGGACGTCCGCGAACGAGGCGGCCTGGGGGTGATCGTGTCGCCACAGCCCTACCAGGCCGTCGGTGATCGCTCGCGGCACCCCGGACATGCGAAGCCGCGGCATCCCCGCTGTTGACCCCTGGCGCAGGCAGCCGTCGAACCTCGGCCTGCCCGGATGCTCGGCGTCCGCGCATCGTGACCGCCGGTCCTACCCCGCCGCGCCAGCTCCCCCCACCGTTCGGGGACGCCCGGCACGGCGCGCGGGACACCGTCCTCGCGTCCACCGACCACCGGGCGCGGCAAGGAGGGCCGCTGGGATGGCACGCACGTCGTCGCTGTGGAGCAGGAGAGAGCGGGCCGCCGTCCAGGCGGTCGAGGTGCGCCTCGACCCGAGCGCGGCCGCGGCGTACCGGGCGTGGGCCGCCCGTGCCGCTGCCCTCCCCGAGGCGCCCGCCAAGCTGCTCAGGTTCGCCGAGTGGTACGGGGCAGCCGAGCGGGCTTGGCTCGACCGCGCGGCCGCCGCGGAGGCGTGGGCGCCCGACGAGCCCGACCCGTCGGACCGCGAGTACTGCCGCTCGCCCGCTGAGGCGCTGGGCCACACGCGGCGAGGCGACGGCCTCGTCCTGCACCTCGTCGCCGCGGACGACGGCGGAGCCGTCCTTCTCCACGCCCGGTTCTGCCGCGCCGCCCCGGCCTTCCGCATCGAGCGGCGCTGGACGGAGGACCAGCGGCTCAGCTGGGGGGAGCTCGTCGCGGGCTACCCGTGCAAGGGGTGCGGGCGGCCCGTCTTCGGGTCGTTCGAGCACAAGCCGACCATGCAGCGCACGCCCGAGGAGGCGGCGCTCCACGACGCGGAGGAGGCCGCCTTCCTCGCGCTCCACCCGGACTGCCGCACGACCCGCTGGTCATACGGGTCGACCGGCCTGACCCACTGCAGCGCCTGCTGCCCGCCGCCGCCCTTCGGCCCGGAGCAGAGCGAGCGCATCGCCCGAATCCTCGTCGAGATCGCCGAGAGCGTCGCCCGGCGCGACGCGGAGCTCACCCGCCGGTGGCAGGCGACGCAGCCCGGCGCGGCCCCAGCCGCGGCCGCCGGCGAACAGCTGGGCCTCTGGCCGCCCCGCCGGGGGAGGGGCCGGTGAGAGCTGCCGACGCGCCCGGCCGCGCGGTTGGGCCGCCGGCCGACCGGGCGTCAGGAGCCGGCGGGTGAAGGCGCCACCCTCCGCTCCCACATGCCCGGCTCGTAGCCGAGCGACGTCCCCGGGTGCGCGGTCCAGAGGATCCCGTCGAGGATACGGACGCGCGTCCTCCGGCGGCTCGGCTCGCCCGCGCGCAGCTGCCGGCCGACCAGGCGCAGCGTCGGCTCGTTCATTCGGCCCACCCTGCGCACGTGGTCGAGCAGCTCGCGGGGCGGGCGCCCCGAGCCCCCGACGAGCTGGACGACGAGGCTGTCGAGCACCGGGTAGAGGCGGGGGCGCTTCGCGTGGAGCACCTTGGTCACCACGGCGAGGTTGCGGCGGGGGCCCATCAGGGCGTCGACGGGTGCCGCGACGCGGTCGGCCCAGGCCGACGCCCACGACTCCGCGTCGATGTCGAACAGGGACAGGTCGCGTGGCAAGGCCCGGAGCCACGGGAGCGGGTCGCGGGCCTCGGCGAACTCGGCCCACACCGCGTGTGGCGAGCGCGCCCGCATCGTGCGGTTGATCGCGGTGATGTCGTCGTCGACGATCCGGTCCGGGTCGCCCGTGCCGGCGTAGTCGTCGAACGCGAACGCGCCCACCGAGGCCGCGTCCCGCCCGAAGTACCAGGCAGCGAGCCGGTCCGCCCGCTCGACCACGAGCCGCGGGCCGCCGTCGAGCCGCTCGACGACCAGCGTCGTCCGCCCGGCGGCCAGCTCCGGGATCCGCCGCAGGGCGGCCGCCAGCACGCCCCGCCGAACCCCGTCGAGGAGCGTCCCGTCGCCGAAGCGCTCGCCGCGGACGAGCGCCGTCAGGACGGCCGCCACCTCGTCCTCGCTCGCGCCGGCGAGCGCCGCGGGTTCCTGGAGGAGCCGCCGGCCGCGCGCCGTCTCCGACCAGGCCGTCCACGAGACGCCCTGCCGCACCCACCCGCGGTCGTAGGCTGCGTCCACGAAGGCCGCCGCCTGCGGCGACAGCTCGAACCAGGGCATCTGCACGACGCCCGGCTCGACCTCCTCCCCGCCCCGCCAGGCGCCGAACCCGCCGGGTGCGCCGACCACGCCGGCGAACTCGGACAGGCACCAGCCCGCCAGCCCATCCCACTTGCCGCTCGCCATGCCGTCCCTCCCTACGGGCTCAGCGTACGTGGCCCCGCGACAGCTCGCCTGTCGCGGGGGGCAGCCCCGAGCCGTCCGGCAGGGCAGGCTGGGGACATCAGGCGGGCCGGGCGCACGGCGCTGTTCGGGTAGCCTCTCGGGTATGCGCTACGCCGTCTGGGTCGAGAGGGTCTTCGGCGGCTTCCTCGAAGCCGCCGAGGGCAACTACACCTTCAGCCTCATGCAGGTCGCCGACGCCATCGGCATGCCCGGCCTCGACAACGGCGCCTTCGCTAGCCACGACGGCCTGCCGGATGCTCTCGTTACCGCGGCCGCCGACCTCGCCGCGATCGATCTCGTCCATTTCGAGAACATCGCCCACGGAAACCAGGTCACGGCGGACGGCCGCGACGTGGCCGAGCGCGGCATCCGCTCGCTCCGGTCCGAGATCTCGTCGATCACCCTGCGCCCCGACGAGGAGGCTGTCCTCGCCCGGATGTACGAGCTGTCGCGCATCGAGGAGACCGACTGGGCCGGCCTCGGCGGCGCGGACACCGACGTGATCAGCGCCGAGCTGTGGCCCGGCCTCGATCCCTACCACAGGCAGATGCGGATGATGAAGGTCCTCGGCGACCTCGACCGCAAGCGGCTCATCACCCGTGCGCCCGGATCGGGCATGCAGTCGCAGCGCCCGACCTACGTCGGCGTCGTCCGCATCTCCGAGCCCGACGGGCGCGACGACGCCCTCGAGGCCGGGCTGATCGACTGGAGCGCGCCGACCCCGGGCTTCGACGCGGTCGAGGATCGCCTCGCCGAGCTCAAGACGCGCCTGGCGGCCGCCCGCAGCCCCGACGACTTCTCCGACATCGGCCGGCGCTGCCGCGACATCGCCGCCGACGCGGTCGCGGCCGTCTTCCGGCCCGAGATGGCCCAAGCCGGCACCCCGGTGCCCTCTCGGCAGGACGCGAAGGGGCGCCTCGCCCTCTACCTCGACGCCCGCGCGGGCGGCGGCGAGATGGCCGAGCTGCGCGACTTCCTCCGGAGCTCGCTGAAGCTCGCCAACGCCAGGACGCACTCGTCTCGCACCGGGGCCGCCGCCGCCGTGGCCGCGGCCCAAGGGCTGCTGTCGTTCGTCCGGGCGCTCCAGGCGCTCGAGCGGTCAACCGCCACGGCCGTCGCCTCGGCGCCGTCGGCCGCCGGGGAGCCCGACCCTGCCGTCTGAGGCCGCGCCGAGATAGGCCCGGGACGAGCGGCCCCGATGAGTATGAGGCGGGTCCACCGAGTAGCCGTGGACCACGCGATGGACTAGGTGCACGGCTGGAACTGCCGGCGTCGCGACGCTCCCGGTCACGGTCGCGCGTCCGCACACGCCCGTACGCGAACGCAGGATTCGCGCGCACAGGCAGCTACGCTGCCGCCCCCCTTGACTCGCCGCAGTAGACCGAGAAACGAGGCCAGTCGAGACGACCCACGGGCAGGCCCA
>JAKAHU010000315.1 GCA_021825385.1 Chloroflexota bacterium
GATCCGGTGGGCATCCGAGTCGATCGTCAGGATGGCGCCCGCGGCGGCGGCCAGTCGCGCCCGCTCGTCGGACAGGTCGAGCCGGTGGTCGGACCCGTTCATCTCGAGCGCCGTCCCGGTCCGGGCGGCCTCGGCGAAGACCGCCTCCCAGTCGAGATCGAGGTCCTCACGCTCCTGAATCATCCGCCCGGCCGGGTGGCCGATCACGTCGACGTGGGGGCTCCGGATCGCGCCCAGGACCCGCCCGGTCAGCTGCTCACGCGGTTGCCGGCGCCCGACGTGGAGCGAGGCGACGACGAGATCGAATTGGGCGAGGACGTCGTCCTCGAGGTCGAGGCGGCCATCGGCGCGGATCTCGAGCTCGCAGCCGTGGAGCAGCCGGAAGCCCTCGGCCGGCGTCTCGGGCGGGGCCGTCCCATCCGCCTCCTCGCGGGCGAAGCGCTCGTTCAGCTCGGCCACGATCCGGCGCTGGGCCGCGAAGCGCTCCGCGGTCAGGCCGTGCGCGATCGCCAGCGAGACCGTGTGGTCGGTCAGGACGAGATAGGCGTAGCCCCGCCGGCGGGCCGCCTCGGCCATCGCCTCGATCCCATGGACGCCGTCGGACCAGTCCGAATGACTATGGCAGTCGCCGCGCAGGTCCTCGAGCCGGACCAGCTCCGGCAGGCGGCCGGCGAAGGCGGCCTCGATCTCGCCCCGGTCCTCGCGCAGCTCGGGCTCGATGAACGGCAGGCCCAGGAACCCGTACGCCTCCGCCTCGGTCGGGAAGGTGCGCAGCTCGGCGGCCGGACCGGTCAGCGGCTCGCCGTCCGGACCGAGCCGCTGGTAGCCCTTCTCGGAGAGGCTCCAACCGCGGTCCCGGGCGAGGCTGCGCAGGTGGACGTTGTGCTCCTTCGAGCCGGTGAAGTGGATCAGATACGTCCCCGCCGCCCCGGGCGGCATGATCATCAGGTCCACCTGGGGGCCGTCGCGCAGCTGGATCGACGCTTTGTGGGTGCCGGCGTTGATCACCTGGGCCACGGCCGGCAGGGCCGTGAAGCGGCGGATCAGCCCGACCGGATCATCGGTCTCAGCCAGGAGGTCGAGGTCGCCGATCGTCTCGCGCCGGCGGCGGAACGAGCCGGCCGCGACGAGCTGGCGGAGCCCCGGGCTGTCGGCCAGCGCCGCCTGGAGCTCGTTGACGAACCGCTCCGCGGTCCCCAGGAGCATCCGGCGCTGGCGTGACTCGAGCCGGGCGATCCCCTCCAGGATCGACTGCTCGCTCTTCTCCGAGAGCCCACGGACCGTGCGCAGGCGACCGGCCTCGGCCGCCCGGCGGAGCTCCTCGAGGCTCTCGATACCGAGCGTCTCGTACAGGATCTTGACCGTCTTGGGGCCGACCCCCGGGACGTCGAGGAGCTGGAGCAGCCCCTGCGGGACCTCCGCCCGGAGCCGGTCGTAGAAGCCGAGCCGGCCGGTCCGGACGATCTCGTCGATCTTCTCGCTGATCGCCTGGCCGACGCCGGGGATCTTCGGCGGCCGGCCTTCGCGGTAGGCCCGGGCGACCTCGAGCGGGCTGTGGGCGATCGCGTCGGCGGCGCGGTGGTAGGCGACCGTCTTGAACACGAGCTCGCCCTTGACCTCGAGCATGTCGCCGATCTCGTGGAAGATCCGGGCCAGCTCGTCGTTCGTGGGCAGCGGCGGTTCGGCGACCGGGGGCAGCGGCGGTTCGGCGGCCGTGGGCAGCGGCGGTTCGGCGACCGGGGGCAGCGGCGGCTCGGCGGCCGCGGCGTCGCTGGACGAGACGTCCGGGGCGTCGCTGGGCGGATGCTCGGTGGTCATGCTGGGACGATGATAGAGGCGCGGGCGCGCGCCGCTCGGCGCCTGGCCTAAGCCGCAACGACCCGGTCGCGGCCCGCCCGCTTCGCTCGGTAGAGGGCCCGGTCGGCCTGGGCGACGATCTCGGCGATCGGTTCGTCGGGGCCCGAGGCGAGGGCGACCCCGACCGAGACGCTCACCGGCCCGACCCCCTCGGCTGACAGGTCGAGGGCGCGGACCGCGCCCCTGATCCGCTCCCCGACCTCGACCGCGACGCCCCGCGCCGGGTTGCGCAGCAGGACCACGAACTCCTCGCCGCCGTAGCGGGCGGGGACGTCGTCGTCGCGAACAGCCGATGCGATCGCCCCGGCGACCTGACGCAGCACCCGGTCGCCCACGGCATGGCCGTGCTCGTCGTTGAGCGCCTTGAACCGGTCGATGTCGATCATCAGGATGCCGACCGCGTCGTCCGCCCGGCGGCGCCGGCCGATCAGACTGCAAACCTCGTCGAAGTAGCGCCGGTTCGGCAGCCCGGTCAGCGCGTCCGTCGTGGCGCGCACCTCGGCCGCCCGATGCGAGTAGGCCCGAGTGAGCGCGGCCGACGCCTCACCGGCGGCACCGGCCAGGAGCCGGCCCGCGGCCGCCGGCCACGGCTCATCGGTCCGGCGCGAGAGGACGATCGCCCCGATGACGCCGCTCGGAGTCTCGAGCGGCTCGACGAGGATGTTCCGTAGTCCGTAGACGACGCGCACGCGTTGGGCGAGCCGCTCCGCCACCCGCCTGGCGAGGCCGGGGCGGCCGAGCTCCCCAGCCCGGCCGACGTCCACCCATCCGCCGCGGCCCCTCCCACCGGGGCCCCTCCCGTCAACCTCGACCGGATCGTCGAGATCGGCGGCCGGCAGGATCGTGGTCGAGGCCGGCGCGCCACCGCGGGTCGTGACGAGCGTCGCCTCGAGCAGCCCGGTCTTCGCTTGCAGGCGGACGACCACGACGTGGTCGGCGCCGGTCACCTCGCCCAGCTCCTCGACGATCGCCTCGACGATCGCGTCCGGCGAGATCGAGCGCGACAGCCCCTGCAGGATCCGGGCGAAGCTCTCGACCTCGCCCCGCCGGCGCAGCTCGAGCGCCCCGACCGCCTGGCGGTGGATGAGGGCCGCCCCGCCCGCGACGACGACGAGCAGGAGCACGATCGGGCGCAGGAAGGCCGGGCCGCCGGCGATCAGGTCGAGCACGGCGATCGAACCGAGGATGACGAACGAGCCCACCAGCAGCCGCCACGCCCGCCGGATGCGCTGTTCGTGCGGGTCGCTCGGGTGCGGTGCCGGTGACTCAGGTGCGGTCACGTCGGGCCACAGCATGAGCCGTCGGCGAGGCGGCGTCCAGCCGCCGCTGGTAGTACCTGCGGCGGCTCGCGGGTGGTACCTCCGTACTACGGGAGAGGGCGAGAACGAGCCCGGGCGGAGAACGAGCCCGGGCGGAGAACGCGCCCGGTGGTCAGAGCGCGCCCGGGCGGAGAACGCGCCGGGGCGTCCCACCGGCTCACCCTGCCGCGGTCAGCCGGCGGCGCGCTCGGTGCTGTCCGCGCGGTGGCCCGTCCGCCTGGCGCGCTCCGCCCGACCGGTGACGAGCGGGGCCGGTGCCGGCCGTCCGGGCGGCCGAGAACCGGGCAGAGCGGGGCCTT
>JAKAHU010000316.1 GCA_021825385.1 Chloroflexota bacterium
CGGCTGACCTGTGAGCGGGCGACCGGGGCCGACCCCGGTGACCGGCACCCAGGCGTTCGCGGCCCGGGCGTCCGGGCCAGGCGACCCGTCTGCTAGACTCGCCTCGTCGGGGCGTGGCGCAGCCTGGTAGCGCACCTGAATGGGGTTCAGGAGGTCGAGCGTTCGAATCGCTCCGCCCCGACCATGAGCCGAGCCCGACCGAGGCCTCCGGCGATCGACCGGAGGCCTCGTGATTCAACCGCCGCCCGGAGCGATCCTCCGACCGGGCCGTGGCCCGCGCGGATCGGCGGCCCTAACGGATCGGCGCTTCGTTCGTTCCTCGTGCTGACAGAAGCGGCGCGACCGAACGCGCCCCCGGTCGTTACCGTCGGCCTCCGGCCGGCGTCGAACCGAGGAGGATGCACATGACCCTCTGGAAGCGGCGAGCCAGCGTCGGCGTCAGCGCCGCCCTGCTGGCCTCGCTGATCGCCACCGCGGCGGCGACCTCGGCCTTCGCGGCTCCGGTCGTTTCGTTCACCGTGACACCGGCAACCGCGACCGTCCCGGCCGACGGGACGAGCACGATCGTGCTCACCTTCGCCGCCTATGACACGGCGAGCAACAACGTGACGATCATGACCACCGCCGGCACGTTCAGCGCGACGAGCGCCGGGTCCGGGATCGTGATCGGGCCGAGCGGGACCTTCGCCACGGTCACCAACCCGAACGACATCGCGGCAGGCGCCACGCTCACCCTGAAGGCACCCAGCAAGCCGAGAACCGGCATGGTCACGGTCTGGCTCACGCCGGTTGGCGGGGGCGCGGCGGTGATCGACTCGACGACCGCCGTCCACTTCACCGGGACGGTGACGCCGGGTGACCACGGCGGGCGGGATAGCGACCGCGGCAAGGGCCACGGCGCGCGCAAGGTCGCCTTCTACGCGAATCCGGCCTTCACCTGTGCCGCCGGAGCCCAGCCAACGGCCGGTGCCCCGACGTACGGCTTCGCCGTCCTGCGCACGACCGGGCACAAGATGCTGAACGTCACGGTGGCTCTCAAGGGGGCCCTGCCGAACGCGACGTACGACCTGTGGGTGAACCAGGACCCGGGCGGCTGCCCGCTGGGGAGCCCGACCAAGGTCGGGGCGGTCCACACGAACGCCCTGGGTAATGGCAACGGCCACGTCCGGGTTGCCCTCGTCAGCGGCGCCACGAACTTCTGGGTCTCGGCCACCAGCGGAACGAGCGTCCTGCGCACGAAGGCGGCTCTGCTCAAGATCAAGGGCAAGTAGCCGCTCGGCGCTCCCGGCCGATTGGAAGCGCCATCCCACCGCACCAGACGAACGCCCCGGGCCACCCCGGGGCGTTCGTGCGTTCCGGCGACCCGCCGACCACCGCGACCGAGCACACCCCGGGCTCGACCTGGGCTAGACTCGGCTGGTGGTGAGTGAACCTTCCGACTCGGTGTCTTCGCCGCCCGGTCTGTCGGGCACGCTCGGCGACATGGACCCGGAGGCGTTCCGGGCCGCCGGCCACGAGGTCGTCGACCTGATCGCGGACTACCTGGCCGGAGTCGAGCGCTATCCCGTGCTCCCCCCGATCGAGCCGGGCACGCTCCGCCCGCTCTTCCCGACCGCGCCGCCCGAGACCGGCGAGCCGATCGAGACGATCCTGGCCGACTACCGCCGGCTGATCGAGCCGAACGCGACCCACTGGCAGCACCCGGGCTTCCTCGCCTACTTCGCCACGAGCGCCTCGGGCCCGGGCATCCTGGGTGAGATGCTGACCGCGGGCCTGGGCCAGAACCCGATGCTCTGGCGGACCTCGCCGATCGGGACCGAGCTCGAGATCGTGGTCGTCGACTGGTTGCGCGCGGCGCTCGGGCTGCCCGAGCCGTTCGATGGCCTCCTGACCGACACCGCCTCCACCTCGTCCCTGATCGCCCTCGCCGCCGCCCGCCAGGCGACCGGGATCGACGCCGCCGCGGCCGGGTTGACCGGGCGCGACCTGCCCGCCCTGCGGGTCTACGCTTCGAGCGAGGCCCACTCGTCGATCGAGAAGGCGTGCATGACCCTCGGCCTCGGGCGGGCGGCGCTCGTCCGGATCCCAACCGACGGCGCGTACGCCATGGAGCCGGCGCGGCTGGAGGCCGCGATCGAGCGCGACCGCGCCGCGGGACAGCGTCCGATTGCGGTCGTGGCCACGATTGGCACGACCTCCTCGACCGCGATCGACCCGGTCGAGCGGATCGCCGCGATCGCCGAGCGCCATGGGCTCTGGCTCCATGTCGACAGCGCCTACGCCGGTGCGGCGGCTCTGATCCCGGAACGACGGACCGCCTTCGTCGGCTGGGAACGAGCCGACTCGATCGTGGTGAACCCGCACAAGTGGTTCTTCACCCCGCTCGATGCCTCCCTCCTGCTGACCCGACGGATGGCGACCCTGCGCGACGCCTTCAGCCTCGTGCCCGAATACCTGCGGACACTCGATCGCGAAGCGCCGGTCCGTGACTACAACGAGTACACCCCCCAGCTTGGCCGTCGGTTCCGGGCCCTGAAGCTGTGGATCCAGCTGCGCTCGTTCGGTCTCGAGGGCCTGCGCCGGCGGATCGAGGAGCACATCCGGCTGGCGCGCGAGTTCGCCGCCTGGGTCGACGCCGATCCGGATTTCGAGCGCCTCGCGCCGGTGCCGTTCTCGACGGTCTGCTTTCGCTTCGCCCCGGCCGTGCTCGCCCGCGATGCCGCTGACCCAGCCCACCAGCGCCGGCTCGACGAGCTGAACGCCCGGCTGATGGAGGCCGTCAACCGGACCGGCGAGGTCTTCCTCTCGCACACCCGCCTCGACGAGCGGTTCACGATCCGCCTGGCGATCGGCAACCTGCGGACCGGCGAGCGGCACGTGGCCCGGGCCTGGGAGCTGCTCCGGAGCGAGGCCGAGCGCCTGGCGGGCGAGCTGGAGTAGCGGTGGCCCGGCTTACGGGGCGACGATCGGCGGGAACGCTTCGCTGTAGCTGATCCCGTAGCGCGTCTCGCCGGTCGGATCGGAGCGACGGGCGTCGAGGATCCGCCCGTCCGCCGGGGCGAGCCAAACCGTCGTGGTCACGGTCCCGCCGAAGACGAGCGAGCGGGCCCGGTACTCCCAGCGCCAGCGCCCGTCCGATTCGAGGCTCACCTGCTCGACGATCGATTGGTCGGTCGGGAGATCGTGGCTCCAGGCATCGACCGGCTGGCCGCTGTTCCGGAAGCCGTCGACGAGGGCAGCGGCCCCGCACTCCCAGGTCCCGGGAACGGCGACGAAGGAGCCGCCCTGGCCGTCCCAGGCCCGGCCGCCGACGCAGACGAAGACGACCCGGCCGTCGGCCACCGTGGCCGAGGCCTCGGGCTCGTAGCGCAGGACACCGGGGCTTGGCCCGATGACGGTGATCCGCAGCCGGCCCGCCTCGTCGAGGCCGCGCCGGGCGGCCGCCCAGAACGCCTCGACCGTGGGCGCCGGG
>JAKAHU010000317.1 GCA_021825385.1 Chloroflexota bacterium
AACCGCCCGAAGACGCCGCGATGAACCGGTCGCACGAGCCGATCAGCTACTGGCTGGCCGGTATCCACGCCGACGCCGAGCCGCCGCTGCACGGCCCGACGACGGCCGACGTGGCGATCGTCGGCGGCGGCTTCACCGGTCTGTGGACGGCGATCCGGCTGCTCGAGACACAGCCCGACCTGCGGGTGGTCGTGCTCGAGATGGAGACGGTCGGCTTTGGGGCCAGCGGTCGCAACGGCGGGTTCTGCGAGGCAAGCCTGACCCACGGCCTGGCGAACGGCCTGCGCCACTTCCCCGACGAGATCGACGTCCTCGAGCGCGAGGGGGTCGAGAACCTGGGCGCCCTGGTCGAGTTCATCCGGGCCAACGGGATCGACTGCGACCTCGAACCGACCGGGATGCTCACCGTCGCCGACCAGCCCCACCAGGTCGATGAGTTCCGGGCCGCGGCGGAGGAATCGGCCCGCCACGGCGAGCCGCTCGAGTTCCTCGACCGCGACGCGGTCCGGGCCGCCGTCCACTCGCCGCTCTGGCAGGCCGGGCTGCGTGGTTCGCCGGAACGGACCGTTCTCCTCGACCCGGCGAAACTGTGCCAGGGCCTGAAGCGGGTCGCGCTCGAACGCGGGGTGCGGATCCACGAGCGGACCCGGGTGACCGGCGTGGCGCGGGTGCCGGGCGGGGTCGTCGTCCGCGCCGGCGAAGGGGAGGTTCGGGCCGGCCAGGTCGTCGTCGCCACCTCGGCCTACTCGGGCTGGCTGGGCCGGCTCTCGGCGCTCTTCGTCCCGGTCTACGACTACGTCCTCGTCTCCGAGCCCCTGACCCCGGAGCAGCGTGCCTCGATCGGCTGGCACGGGCGGGAGGCGATGGCCGACGCGAACAACCAGTTCCACTACTTCCGGCTAACGGCCGACGACCGGATCCTGTGGGGCGGCTACGACGCCGTCTATCACTTCGGCAACGGCGTCGGCCCACGGTTCGACCGCCGGCCGGCGACGTTCGCCAAGCTCGAGGCGCACTTCCGGGCCGCCTTCCCGCAGCTCGCCGACCTGCGCTTCCCGTACCGCTGGGGCGGTGCGATCGACACGACGAGCCGCTTCACGGTCACCTTCGGCCAGGCGCTCGGGGGCCGGCTGACGTATGCCCTCGGCTACACCGGCCTGGGGGTCGGGGCGAGCCGCTGGGCGGCCGGGATCGTGCGCGACTTCATCCTCCGGCCCGACTCGGACCTGCTCCGGCTGCGCCTCGTCCGGACCCGGCCGTTCCCCTTCCCGCCCGAGCCGCTGCGCTACCTCACGATCCGGACGGTCCGCCACGAGCTCGACCGGGCCGACCGCAACCAGGGTCGGCGGAGCCTGTTGCTCCGGACGCTCGACGCGCTCGGGATCGGCTTCGACAGTTAGCCGCCAGGCCGGAGAGCGACCCGACCGCCGGTCGCGGTCGAGCTGCGCGGCCGGTCAGCGGGTCACGGTCACCTTGCGCAGGGCCCGCGGCACGTCGGGCGA
This sequence comes from Chloroflexota bacterium, assembly GCA_021825385.1. Classification (GTDB taxonomy): domain Bacteria; phylum Chloroflexota; class Limnocylindria; order Limnocylindrales; family CSP1-4; genus JAKAHU01. Next base: position 1,503 of record JAKAHU010000317.1, read on the forward strand.
GCGACCCTCGGCGAGGGCGAGGTGGAGGGCGACGAGCTGGCCGGCGACGGCGAAGGCGATCGGGGTCAGCGGCTCGGCCAGGCCGGTCCCGAGGTGGACGTGGACGTCCGCGACGGCCGCGACCTCGGTGCGGTCGACCGGCCCATCGGAGATCGCCGCGACCCGGGCGCCGAGCTCCCGGGCGCGGGCCGCCACGGCCAGGACGGTGGCCGCGGTCGGGCCGGGAGCAGCGATGACGAGGACGTCGAAGCCGGGCTCGACCACGGCGACCGGGCCGTGGAGGAAATCCGAGGCGCCGTAGTCCTGGGCCGAGAGATAGCTCGTTTCCTGGATCTTGAGGGCCACCTCGGACGCGGTGGCCCGGTTGTAGCCGCGGCCGATGACGACGCACCGGTCGCGGCCCTTCAGGCGGGCGCCGAGCGCCGCCAGCTCGGGCTCGAGGGCGAGGACCCGCTCGACCGCCTCGGGGAGACGGGCCAGCTCGGCCGGCTCGAGCCCGCCCGGCCGGAGGGCACCCACCGAACGGGCTCGGCGGGCGAGGGCGCCGCCGAGGAGCGCGACCGTGGCCAGGGCCGCGGTGAACGTCTTCGTCGCCGGGACGCTCCGCTCCGGTCCGGCGGGGGTGACGAGGGCATGGTCGGCGACCTCGAGGAGGGGCGCATCGCCCACGTTCGTGATCGCGACGACCGGTGCGCCCTGAGTGCGGGCGGCGGCGGCGACCGCCCGGATGTCCTCCGCGGCCCCGGACTGCGAGATCGCCAGGAGCGCCGCGTCGGGCAGGACCGGGGTCGCGCCGTAGGCGGTCACGATCGAGGGCGTGAGGTCCGCGACGAGGAGGCCGGCATGGATCGTGAGCAGGTACGAGGCGTACCGGGCAACGTGGTCCGAGCTGCCGCGCCCACAGGTCACGATCGTCCGGATGCCGCGTGCCGCGAACGTCTCGGCGACCGCCTCGACCGGGGCGGCGAGCGCCTCGAGGGTCCGGCCCAGGACCGCCGGCTGCTCACCGATCTCGCGGCGCATCAGGGTCGTCATCGGTCCTGCTCCCCGGCCGGCAAGACGGTCGACGCGGCACCCGACGCGGCGGCCGAGCCCGGCGCCTGGCGGTGGTGGACGAGCCGACCCCCGACGACCGTGGCGCTCACGGTCCGCTGCACATCGACGAGGACGCGACCTCGTGGCTCGGGTGCGAAGAGGATGCCGCGGCCGAGCATCAGCGCAGCTCCACGGTCAGGTGGTAGCGGTCGCCGCGGTAGACGGACCGGACGTACTCGACGATCCGGCCGTTGGTGTCCGAGGTCAGTCGCGAGATCCGGAGAACCGGCCGCGGTCCCTCCAGGCCAAGGGTGTGCTGCTCCTCGGCCGTCGGCTCGGCCGCCTCGATCGTCTGGCGTGCGCTCATGAGCGCGAGCCCGTAGTCGCGCCCGAGGATCGTGTAGAGCGACTCCCGTTCGAGGTCGCGTTCGAGCAGACCGGGCACCAGGGCCGACGGGATGTGGACGGCCTCCATCGCCAGCGGCTCGCCGTCGGCGAGCCGGAGCCGGGTGACCTGGACGATCTCGACCGTCGGCGCAAGCCCGAACAGTCGGGCCATCTCGAAGCTCGCCTGCACGATCCGGCCCGCCAGGAGCCGGCTCGACGGCCGCATCCCACGGGCACGAATGTCCTCGGTGAAGCTCGTCAGGTGGGCCAGAGGCTGCTCGATGATCTTGCGCTCGGCGACGAACGTCCCCTTGCCCGGCCGCGAGTAGAGCAGCCGGTCGTGGATCAGCGCGTCGAGTGCCTGGCGAACCGTCATCCGGCTGACCCCAAACCGGTCGGTCAGCTGGCGCTCGGAGGGAATCCGCTGGTGGGGGGCCAACTCGCCCGCCGCGATCGCCTGCTCGAGACGCGCCCGGATCTGGGCGAAGATCGGCGTCGGGCCTTCGCGATCGAGCGGGGTGCCGAACGTG
>JAKAHU010000318.1 GCA_021825385.1 Chloroflexota bacterium
ACGAGCACGACATACGCGCCGGCGGCGCGCTGGATCGGCCGGCGGTCGTCATCGCCGAAACGTGGCCACGGCAGCGCCGCGCCGTACGGGTTGGCCGGGTCGGCGGCGGCGAGGAGATGAACGACCGGTGGGCCGCCGCTCGGCTCGCGGACCGCGCGCAGCCGGTCGAGCGCGCCCGCCAGCGCAAACTGGGCCGCGCCGAGCCCGTCGATGAAGTACCCCCGCCGGATCCGACCGGCCTCCTCCATCGCCCGAAGCACCGGGTAGACGGCGCTGAACCCGCCCTCGACTCCCTCGGCGACGACCGCCTCGCGAGTCAGAACACCATGCCGCTCGAGCATCGCCAGGCTCAGGGCGTGGAGCCGCTCGGTCGGCGACCCGGCCGGCTCGGTCGGCACGAGCGACCAGCGCCCGGCGGCCTCGGGCGGCCCGAGCGAGCTCGGCCGGCCCGGTCGGCCGCCCCGCATGCCGCTGCTGCCGGTCCGCTTCCAGCGCAGCGCGCGGAGCGGCGCGAACGTGTCGTTGGTGACCTCGCCGGCCCAGACCAGGTCCCACAGGGCATCGAGGACGTCACGGTCGCCCCCGCCACCGGCCGCCGCGTACAGCTCCCGATAGAAGCAGGCACCGCGCCGGGCCAGGTGCTCGCGGATGGCCTGGTGCCGCGGACCATCGGGCCGCACCGTGCCGTCCGGCGGGCCGACCGGTCGTAGCACCTCGCGACCGGGCCGGACGAGCGCGATCCGACCGTCGTCGCGGCCGAGGCGGCCGCATCCAACCCAGGCGACCTCGCCCAGCGCCCCGAGCTCATCGAGGAGCCCCGGCTGGTAGCCCGGGACCCGCGCCGGGAGCACGTCCCGCTCCAGGACCGAGGCCGGGATCGGCAGACCGGCGAGCTGGTCCACCGCCGCGACCAGCCGCTCGCGGGCGGCCGAGGCGTGGAGCGGCGCTGGCTCACCGCCCAGCGGGCTGATCGAGTGCCACGCCGGAAGGAAGCGCCCGAGTGCGACCGGATCGACCGCCTCGACCTCGCGGCGCAGCCTCGCCAGCGACCGCCGACGGAGGAGCCGCAGCACCTCCGGGTGGCACCACTCACGCTCGGCACCGTCCGGCCGGAACTCCCCCAGCAGCAATGACCCGGCGGCCGCCAGGCGCTCGAGCGCGTCGGCGACCACCCCCGGCGGTAGTCCCCAGCGCCGTGCCGGTTCGGGCGTCAGGAAGGGACCATGGGTCCGCGCCCAGCGAGCCAGGAGTCCATCGAGCGCGCCGACGGTCTGACCGGTGAAGGCGGCCGGCGTTCCGTCAGGTGGGGCGATCCCCACCCCGTCGCGGTAGCGCGCGACGTCCTCGATCGCGATCCAGCGCTCCTCGCCGCCGATCCGGATCCGGACCGCCCGCCGCGCCGCGGCCAGCTCGGCCAACCACGGCTCCGCGACGGCCGCCCCACCGGCGGTCCGTGCGGCAACCTCGGCCGGGGCGAGGTCGCCGAGCCGACGGAGCAGGTCGTGCACGCCGTCCAGGGTCGTCGCCTGGTGTTCCACGGTCAGCGCCTGGAGGGTCCGCTCGAGGTCGGCCAGCGCGTCGGGGTCAAGCAGCTCGCGCAGCTCCTCCTGCCCCAGGAGCTCGCGGAGCAGGTCGCGATCGAGGGTCAGAGCGCCGGCCCGCCGTTCGGCGATCGGTGTGTCGCCCTCGTACATGTAGGCCGCGACGTAGTCGAACAGGAGGCTGCTGGCGAACGGCGAGGCGCCGGCCGTCTCGACCGAGTGGACCGCGATCTCGCGCTTGGCCACTCCGGCCAGGATCTCGCGCAGGGCCGCCAGGTCGAACAGGTCCGAGAGGCACTCGCGGTACGTCTCGACCAGGATCGGGAAGCTGCCGTAACGCGACGCGACCGCCAGGAGGTCGGCCGCCCGCTGGCGCTGCTGCCAGAGCGGGGTGCGCCTGCCGGGGCGTCGCCGCGGCAGGAGCAGTGCCCGCGCCGCGTTCTCGCGGAACCGGCTGGCGAACAGGGCCGAGTTGGCCAGCTGGCCAACGACCAGGTCCTCGACCTCGTCCGGACCGGGGAAGAGGAGCGCCTCGACCGCGGCCAGCGGCGCGTCGCCCTCGGGCAGCCGAATGGTCATCCCATCGTCCGACCAGATGGTCTGGACGTTGAGGCCGAGGCGCCCGGCGATCCGGGCCTCCAGGGCCAGGGTCCACGGTGCATGGACTCGGCCACCGAACGGCGTCAGCAGGCATAGCCGCCAGTCACCCAACTCGTCACGGAAGCGCTCGACGACAATCCGTCGGTCGGTCGGAAGGACGCCGGTCGCCTCGCGCTGAGCCTCGAGATAGGCCAGCAGATTGTCGGCCGCACGCTCGTCGAGATCGTGCTGCTGGCGAAGCCGCGCCCTGGCCGCGGCGCGACCCCGCTGGCCCCGGCCGAGGTCCGTCTCGAGCTCGCCCACGAACGCCCCCAGCGCCCGTCCGAGCTCGATCGGCCGGCCGATGGCGTCGCCCTTCCAGAACGGAAGCTTTCCGGGCACGCCCGGCGCGGGGCTGACCATGACCCGGTCACGGCCGATCTCCTCGATCCGCCACGAGCTCGCACCAAGAACGACCACGTCGCCGTGCATCCCGGCGCGGAGCTCGTAGACCATCTCCTCGTCCAGTTCGCCGACGCGCCGTCCGGGCGTCCCGGCTTCGCCGATCATGAACACGCCGAACAGCCCGCGATCGGGAATCGTGCCGCCGCTCGTGACCGCCACGACCCGGGCGTCCCGGCGGCCCTCGACCAGGCCGGTCACCCGGTCCCAGACGATGCGCGGCTTGAGCTCGGCGAACTCGTCGGATGGGTAGGCGCCGGCCAGCATTCCGAGCACGCCTTCGAGCACCTCCCGGGTCAGCGCCTCGTACGGCGCGGCCCTCGTCAGCGTGGCCAGCAGCTCGTCGACGGTCCAGGGATCGATCACGCTCATCGCCACGATCTGCTGGGCGAGCACGTCCAGAGGCATTCGCGGCAGGTCGGTTCGCTCGATCGCGCCCTCGTGCATTCGGCGGGTAACGACGGCGCACTCGAGGAGGTCGCCGCGGTACTTCGGGAAGATGACGCCCTTGCTCGGAGCGCCAACCTGGTGGCCGGCCCGACCGACCCGCTGAAGACCGCGCGACACGCTCGTCGGGCTCTCGACCTGAATGACCAGGTCGACCGCGCCCATGTCGATCCCGAGCTCGAGCGAGCTGGTGGCGACGAGCGCCCGCAGCCGGCCGGACTTGAGCTCTTCCTCGATGGCGAGGCGCTGCTCGCGGGCGATGCTGCCGTGGTGGGCCCGAACGAGCTCCTCACCGGCCAGCTCGTTGAGCCGCTGGGCGAGCCGCTCGGCCAGCCGCCGGCTGTTGACGAACACGATCGTGCTGCGATGCGCCTCGATCAGATCGAGGATCGCCGGATGGATCGCCGGCCAGATGCTGGTCCGG
>JAKAHU010000057.1 GCA_021825385.1 Chloroflexota bacterium
CGGTGCGCGCGACCCCGGTGCGCTCAGGCGCGCAGGCGCGCGCGACCCCGGTGCGCTCAGGCGCGCAGGCGCCGCCGGACGAGCACCGCCTCGACGGTCAGGATCGTCCCGGTCACCGCGGCGAGGGCGATCCCGAACTCGCCCGCCCGCCAGTTGCCGCGGACGAAACCGCCGATCAGCACGTGCCAGGCCCCAAAGAGGAACCCGCCGAGGAGCGCCGCTCCCCCGACCACCGCGGCGGACCCGACGGCCCGCTCCCGTATGTCGGCACCGCCCCACCAGCTGCGCCCGGACCGGACGAGTCGCGTCACGCGAGCCCTCACGGCCGAGCCTCTGGTGACAACGTCTCGAAGCCCTGGGCCGGCCACGGCTCGCAGCGCAGGGGCCGGTCCTCCCGATAACCGAGCGCGTAGTCGGCCTGGATGAGCGTGTGGAGCTGGCTCGTCCCCTCGTAGATGACCGCGGCCTTCGAGTTGCGCAGGTAGCGCTCGACCGGGAACTCGTTGCTGTAGCCGTTCGCGCCGTGGATCTGGATCGCGTCGAGCGCGGCCTGGACCGAGTGCTCGGTGGCGTGCCACTTCGCCAGCGAGGTCTCGCGAGTGTTGCGCAGGCCGTGATTCTTGCGCCAGCCGGCCCGCCAGACGAGGAGCCGCCCGATCTCGATCCCCTTGGCCATGTTCGCGATCATCTGCTTGACGAGCTGGTGGCGACCGATCTCCTCGCCGAACGTCCGGCGCTCGTGGGCGTACTTGAGCGAGGCATCGAGGCAGGCCTGGGCGAGCCCGACCGCCCCAGCGGCGACGGTGTAGCGACCCTGGTCGATCGCGCTCATGGCGACCAGGAAGCCTTCGCCCTCCTCCCCGATCCGGTTCTCGATCGGGACCTCGACCCCGTCCATGTTGATCAGGCCCGTGTTCCCGGCCCGGATCCCGAGCTTGCCGTGGAGCGTGCCGGTCGTGAGCCCCTTCATCCCCCGCTCGAGCATGAACGCGGTCACCCCCTTGTGCTTCTTGGTCCGGTCGACCGAGGCGAAGACGAGGAAGTGGTCAGCGAGGTCGGCCAGGCTGATCCAGATCTTCTGGCCGTTCAGGACGTAGTGGTCGCCCTCGCGGCGGGCGGTCGAGGCCAGGTTGGCGGCGTCGGTCCCAACCCCCGGCTCGGTCAGGGCGAACGTGGCCAGCTTCCGGCCCTGGGCCTGGGGGACGAGCCAGCGCTGGCGCTGCTCCTCGGTCCCCCACTGGAGGAGGGCGAGCGAGTTCAGCCCGACGTGGACGCTCTGAACGACCCGGAACGCGGTGTCCGCCCGCTCGAGCTCCTCGCACAGGAGGGCGAAGCTGATGTAGTCCATCCCCCCGCCGCCGTAGCGCTCCGGGATCGGTGCGCCGAGGAACCCGAGCTCCCCCATCCGGGCGAACACCTCCGGATGCACCTCGCCCTTCGCGTCCCAGTCGCGGATGTAGGGCAGGATCTCGGCCTCGGCGAAGGCACGGGCACTGTGCTGGACGAGCCGGTTCTCGTCGCTGAGCGTGAAGTCGATCACGGGATGGCGTCCTCGGTTTGCTCGTCGATGCCGGTCGCCGGCCCGGCGACCCCACCAATGCCACCGCCGGCCGCCGGGGGCGCCGCGGTCGGGCCGGGCTCGACGCCAGGACTCTACCACCCGGCCCAGGGTGGACGGCGTCCGGGGGCGTCCTGTGCGACAGACCCGGGCGGGCCGTCGCCGCGGGACCGGCGCAACCGCGTCGACCCGTATACTCGGCGGGTCGGCGGGCAGCCCCCGCCCCGACCAACTCCGCCCAGCCGCAGCCGAAGGACCACCGATGGACACGCTCGCCCAGGCACGGGCCGGCGTCGAGCCCGACGCGACCCCCACGACCGACCTCGCCCAGCTCGCCAGCGCCCATTCATCGCCGATCCTGGGCCGGTACTTCGAGTGCGGCTGGAGCCACGGCGAGGGCCACCGCCTCTACGACACGAGCGGCCGGGCCTACCTCGACTTCGCCAACGGGATCGCCGTGTCAGCCCTCGGCCACCACCACCCGGCCGTGACGAGGGCGATCCACGAACAGGTGGACAAGCTGATCGCGCCCTGCTCGGCGATGGGCTACGCCGAGCCGACCGTCCGGCTGGCCGACGCGATCGCGGCCGTCATGCCCGAGCCGCTCGACACCGTCCTGTTCCTGAACTCTGGCTCGGAGGCAATCGAGGCCGCCCTCAAGCTCGCCCGTCGGGTGACCGGCCGGCCCGGGATCGTCGCCTTCCGGGGGGCGTTCCATGGCCGGACGTTCGGGGCCGCCTCGATCACCAGCTCGAACATCAACTACCGCCTGGGCTACGAACCGCTCCTGCCGGGCGTCTACCTGACCGGCTACCCCAACGCCTACCGGGACCACGGCGGCGACGAGGAGCGGGCGGTCGAGGAGAGCCTGCGCCAGCTGCGCGAGCTGACGACGAGCTCGATCCCGGCCACGAGCATCGCCGCGGTCGTGATCGAACCGGTCCAGGGCGAGGGCGGCTACATCCCGGCCCCGCCCCGGTTCCTGCGCGCCCTGCGTGCCTTCTGCGACGAGCACGGGATCCTGCTCGTGGCCGACGAGGTCCAGGCCGGCTTCGGACGGACCGGTCGGATGTGGGCCTTCGAGCATGCCGGGATCGTGCCGGATGTCGTCTGCCTGGCCAAGGCGATCGCGAACGGGCTGCCTCTGTCGGCAATCGTCACCCGCCGCGAGCTGCAGGAGCGCTGGGGCAAGAGCGCCCATGGCACGACCTTCGGCGGCAACCCGGTTGCCTGCGCGGCCGGACTCGCGGTCCTCGAGACGATCGAGCGCGAGGGACTGGTGGCCAACGCGGCCGAGCGGGGCCGGGAGTTGATGGCCGGGCTGCGAGAGATCATGGCCCGGGACACGCGAATCGGCGACGTGCGCGGCCTCGGGCTGATGATCGGGGTCGAGTTCGTGACCGACCGGACCAGCCGCGAGCCGGACGGCGCGACGTGCGAGGCAGTCCGCGCGCTCTGCGCCGATCAGGGTCTGCTGATCCTGAGCTGCGGCACCGAGCACAACGTCATCCGCTGGATCCCGCCCCTGGACGTGACCTCGGCCGAGATCGCGGAGGCGCTGGCGATCTTCGGGTCGGCGCTCCGAGCGCTGCCGCGCAGCGCGGAGACGGCCGGGATCTGACGGAGGGTACCGGGGCGCGACCTGGCCGAACGATCCGGGCCGCGCCGGTTACCTGTTTCGGGCCAGGAAGGCCATCACGTCCTCGAGCCGGAACCGCCGATCGCCCCGCTTGCAGACGCGATAGAAGGGCAGCTCGCCCCGATCGCCCAGTCGCTTCACCGTGTTGACGTGAAGATGGAGCATCCGGGCGACCTCACTCGCGGTGAGCATCGGCCCCAGTTCGTTGACCGCCATCGATGCCATGATCGCCTCGCTGAAGGACTGTTCGAGTCACCGACTGCTCATCGCCGCCGCACGCAGCGGTGAGCAGTGGTGGAGTCCGGCCTGTTGCTGAGGGGAGCGTAGCGGTCGCTCGATCGCCCCAACAAGCCGTACTTTGGTCCGACTCGAGGTACCACCCAGGGTCCTGGCGCAGGCCCCGACGTGCCGCTGGAGCTGGCGTCCCCCCCTGTTTTATCTGCCTGGGAATAGTGCGCTCCTGACGGGCCATCGGGCTCGGCAGGCGGGGGCCATGGACGCGGGTCATCGCGGTTCGGGCCAGCTTGCTGGTGGGGCTGGGGTGGGCGGAAAGATCAGACGGCCTGGCGAGCGTCGTCGGACGCGGGAAGGGCGACGACCTTGGCCATGGCGGCCGTGTCGCTTGCCCGGCGAGCTCGCTCGCGACCGACCTTCGAGCGCGTTGCGGCCGTCAGCCGGTAGCGGTCGGGGCAGCCGCTCCCCGACAGCGTGCGCGCATACACCGGCGCCGACCACTCGTGGCCGAGCTCGCAGCGCCAGACGAACTCGCGGGCCGAGGCTCGGGTGACCTGATCCGGCCGGAGCTCGTTGCGGGTGGGATGCCACTCGAGCGCGAGCCACGGATAGAAGGCGGCGAGCGACTCGGCCGGGTGGACCCGCAGCCCCATGTGGTACGGGCAGGCCGAGTCGTGGTAGGTGCGGTCGGCGACCCGCGTCTCCCAGACGTGGGCGGGCTCGAGCAGGCAGCGCCAGACGACCCGCTCGTGGCTGCCTGCGGCGAGCCGGCCGGGATCAAGCTCACCGTTGACGTCCCACGCCCACTCGGACAGCAGCTCTGGGTAGTCGGACAGATGGCGGCCGCGGACCGGGACCGCCTCGCGGGGGCTCGGCCGCTTCGGGCGGCCCGACGGCGGGGTCGGCAACCCGAGCCGGGTGCGCAGGTCGACCTCGGCCGCGTAGTGCCGAACGAGATGCTCGCTCACCCGCGCGGTGTGGTCGGCAGCGGCCCGGCGGCGCCAGCGCCGGTCGGCCTCGCGGACGAGCCGCGGCAGCGACGCCTCGGCGCGGTCGTGCCACGTCCGCCACCAGCTCATCTGGCGCTCGCGGCTGCGGTACGTCTCGACCGACAGGCGGTTCTCCTCGGGGAGGTGCGAGCGGTTGTCCCGCGCCAGGAACTCGGCCCGGATGAGCCGCGCGTAGCGGGCCTCGCGCGCCTCGCCTCGGGCCCGGAGCGTGATAAGCCCGAGGACGAGATCGAGCCGGCGGGCGTTCTGCCAGCGCCCGGCCCGCCGGCGGAGCGGTGCCAGCCACTCGCCGATTGCGCCCTCGAGCGCCCCCGTCGACCGCGGCACGTCGGGATACCGCCCGGCGATCAGCCAGGCGCGACGAATGAGCGGTTCGTTCGTCGCAATCCAGCTCCGCAGTGCCAGGCGGTCGGGCGGCACGTGGCGCTCGACGAGCGCACCGAAGGCGGCCCACTCGGCGGGTCCGCGCAGAGCGCCGAGCATGGCGTCATGGAGCGGCTGGATCGTCCAGCGCTTCACGCGCTCGCCGGTCCAGGGCAGCGGCCGCGTGAGCAGGATCGGGTCCTCGGAGCGGATCCGCTCGGGCACGCCGTCGGCGAGCGCCCGCTCGCGCAGCTGGGCCGCGAGATGGTGGCGCGAGGGCACGAGGATTGCGTCGGGCCAGGTCTCGCGAACGGCCCGCCCGATCGCCGCATCGAGGTCGGCGACCACGAACACGGGTGCCCCCGCGAGCGTCGCGAAGAACGCCGCCCAGCTCTCGGCGTCCTTGGCGCCGGCGACGCGCATGAGCGTGGGCCGAGCGCCCCGAGCCGTCCCGTCGAGGGCGATCAGGATCGTGCCCGCCTTGAGGTTGCCGACCCGCGTCTCGTCGTCTGGCTGGCCGCGCGCTCGTCGATAGCCGCGGGTGAACAGGGTCGTCGTGTCGAGGACGACGACCCGAGGCCAGGCCGTCGGATGGAGCGCCGCGATGACGGCCGGCGCGAACGCGTCGAGATAGTTGACCGCGAGGTTCGCCTGGCGGCTCGTCTCGCCGGGCCGGATGGACCGAAACAGGCGTTTCGGGCGATGGCGGTGGCAGACTCGGAACACCGACTCGCGCAGCTCCCGGCTCGCCGCGCGCAGGCTCATGCCCTCGCCGATCCGCAGGAACAGCCGGGCAATCTCGGCGTGGCCAAAGACGAAGTCGCGGCCGGTTTTGACGCCCTCGTGGCGCCCATACACGTGCTCGCAGGTCGGGCAGGCGGCTCCCGCGTCGGGGTGGCGCTCGGTGGGCTGGCGGACGGCGACCGAGACGCTGAACGAGTGACCCCGTGTGCCCGGCACCGTCACGCAGCGGTATCGCGGACGGCGGTGGGCGTCGCTCCAGCGGCAGCGCTCGAAGCCGTCGAGCCGAACCCGGCTGCCGGGATGCTCGGGACAGTTCGGACGGACGATCGCGGGATCGACCTTCGTGCGCGCCATGGCCGGATCGTGCCCTGCGCGCGTGCCACCTCACGTGACACGGCCAAGCCCGTCAGGAGCGCACTATTCCCAGGCAGATAAAACAGGGGGTGGCGTCCCCGGCAGGATTCGAACCTGCGACCTTCCGCTTAGAAGGCGGTTGCTCTGTCCACTGAGCTACGGGGACGTGGTTGGCTGGTTACTTTACCCTCGAATCGGTGCCGTCGACGCCTCGCGGACCCCGGTCGTGGCCGCAGCGCGCGCACCCGAAGACCTCGACCGGGCCGACGCCGACGGCCCAGCGCGAGCTGACGATAGCCGGCCAGCGTGGTTGGCACCCAGCGCGGTCGGCACATGGATCTCCCGCAGTCTCACGCCACGCTCGTCGAGTGCGACCGCGACGTGCACGTCCGGGTGCGTATCGACCCCGATCGTGACACGGTGGTCGAGAGCGTTCTCGGTCATGCTGCTGATGGCTGTCTCCTCCGTCCTACTCGGTGGTGATGGCCACCGCCGGGCGAGCGAGCGGACAGGACTGCGACGGAGCCGCTTGGTCAGGCTGACCAGCGCCGAAGAGCCTTTCACCGTCAGCGCTTTTCCAGCCCTGCCGGGACGCGACCGCCTGAGCACGCCCGATCACAAGGCCCAAACTCGCTGGCTGGAGGATCAGTTTGTCGGTTGTCGCGGCACTCGGATCCAGCCTTCCCGAACCGCGAGCATCGCAAGCTCCGTCCGGCTGAAGACGCCGTAGCGAGCAAACAGCCGGCGTAGGTGACTCTCGACCGTCCGCACCGTGATTCCGAATTCGTGGGCAATCTCGTCGTTCGACCGGCCAGCCGCCAGGAGGCCGATGACCCCGACCTCACGCTCCGACGGTCGACGGCGCGACCCGGTCACAGGCCTGATCGCCACGACGTCGAACGTCTTCCCACCGGCGCCGGCCCTCCGAATGGCGCGGACGATCTCGGAGACCGGCTCGGTCTTGAGTAGGTACCCGGCGGCGCCACGCTCCAGGGCGAGGGCATAGAACGCTGGGTAGTCATACGAGCTGAGGAAGACGATCGCCGGCGACTTCGCGTCGGCGTCGCCCGTGTCTCCAAGCAGCTCGAAGCCGCGGCCGTCTCCCGCGAGCTCGACGTCGCACAGGACGACGTCCGGCACTTTCGACCGGATCAATGCCCTGGCTTGGTCGAGGCTTGGTGCCGTGCCGACCACGGTGAGTTCAGGCTCCCTGTCGAGTAGGGCCGCCAGCCCCTCGGCCGTCGCCGGATGGTCCTCGACGATGGCCACGCGGATCATGACGGCCACCGCAGCGCAACCACAGTGCCGACCTCTCGGCGCCCGATGCGGAGTGCAGCGCCGATGGCCGCAGCCCGCTGACGCATGTCGGCGATCCCGACTCTGCCGGCACGCAGTGCACGCCATTCCGCTTCTGGCAGGATGCCTGACCCGTCATCGACCACCTCGAGATCGAGGCGTTCGGGCTCGATATCGATTGAGATCCGGATCTTCGACGGTCGGGCGTGCACCAGGGCGTTATCGAGCGCCTGCTGGACGATCCGGTAGACGTGCAGCTCGACATCGGGTGGAACCCGAGCGGCGCTATCGCCTCGGACGTCGAGCTCAACCGTCACGTTCGTGCGTTCCTCGATGCGCTCAGCCAGCCATTCGAGGGCCGGTACGAGCCCGAGTTCCTCGAGCACCGTCAGCCGTCGGTCGGTCATCAGCTCGCGAAGTTCTCTGGCCACCGATCGAAGGCGAACGGCCGCATCGGCTGGGTCCATGCCTGCCTCCACCGACTTGATGACAGCAGCGAGGTCGGGCAGAACCTCCCCATGAAGGTCGGTCGCGATCAGGGCGCGCTCCCGTTCGATCGCCGACAGGCGGGAGCGTCCACGGCCTGGGACCAACTCATCGAGCGTCGAAGCCAAGAGCAGGAACGCCGTCGGCGAGTGATCACCGGCGCGATTGAACCTTGTGCGGGCCCGCCAGAGCGCCTGGCGCATGACCGCCACGGTCCCGACTGTCAGCAGGCCAATCCCGATCACGGACGACGCCTGGCGCGGCAGCGCCCAAGTCTCGAATCGGAGTATGTAGGCGATCAGCCAGCAGCCACCGGCCAGACCGATCAACCCGACGCCTGTCGACACGAACCGCGAGTCGAGGCGACGCCCGGGATCCATAAGCGAGAGCGCACCGATTGCAGGAGGCGCAAGGCCGACAAGAAGGCTGACGGGCGCGGTAACGAAGTCCAAGGCAACGGCGAGCGTGATGAGGGAGGGAGCAAGGAGTAGCCACCAGGCGACCGATGGTGCAACTCCGATGGCGAAGATCGAACCGACCAGCGCCACCAGGCTCAATGTTGTCCAGATCGCATCGGGCGGCGGGTAGAACCGCTGCACCGTGAGATGAACGACACCATCACTGACGGCCAGGCTTGTCCAATTCCCGTCTGGCCGGGCGTCAGCCGGCGCCAAACTCTCGACCTCCATACCCGGTCGGATGCCAATGAGCCATGCGCGCTCGCCGATCGGGACATCGCCAACTTTCCATCGACCGTCCCCCATGGCCTCCAGGCTCAACGCGACCGGCGGCACGGACACGAAGACGAGCCAGATGAGCACACCGACCGCGAGCACCGCCCCGGCCATCGCCACAACGAAGGCGCGCGGTACAAGCAGCAGGCGACTCAGGGCGCCGCCGCGCATCCGCTCGAATTCACTGTCCCTCTTGGTCAACGCTCGCCCCCCGGCGATGGTAGGCGCAATCTGGCCTCACGGCGAATGCTCTCGGCTGGGACGTGGATTATCCCGCCCGCCAGGCCCGTTACGTGGAAACAAGCAACCCTGATTGAGGGTTCTCTGGGCTAGACCGGCGAGCGTCCCGTCCCGATGCTGGTGGTCGAGGCGGAGGACGCCGACGGACCGTCCGGCGCCGCGAGCCGTTCGCTCTGGGTGACCGCCTCGACGGTCTCGATCAACCAAGAAGTCGTCCCAAGCGAGGTGGGCCATGAGACGAGTTCGATCATTCCGTCAGCGCGGCGGGCTGCTGGCCTTGGCCGCGATCTTGGCCTTGAGCGTCGCATCGACGGCCGCGGCGGGCTCGCCGGCCGGCGGCGTTGAGCGCCGGGCGCAGCTCGACGGGCGGGCGATCGCCCTGGCCGACGTGGCCCGCTACCAGTGCCACGACCGCGACTTCCCGGTCATCCGCTGCTTCACCACCTCTGCGGAGCGCGATCGGGACATGGTCGCCCAAACAGCCTCGACCGAGCTCGTCACTGTGACCCAGTACGTCACCTGGTACGCAGACGCCAACTACCGCGAGCCGCCCTCGTTCGCCGCGTACTGGTCGGAACCCGACCTGACCATCTACGGCTGGAACGACAAGATCAGCTCCTTCCGGACCTTCAACGGCGGCCATCCGCGCTGGTGGCAGGACGTCGGCAACAAGGGCAGCGCCTGGGACTGGGGGACGCTGTCGATGGCCTATGTCGGCGATGCCGCCAACGACCAGTTCTCGGGCGTGGAGCGGCTGAATTAGGCGCATGCGGTGGTGGGCGAGAGGGGGTGGTGAACACGCGGATGCAGCTCGAGCCTGGCCGCTTCGGCAGGCGGCTGTCGATAGGGCTGGTCCCGGACGTGCCTCGTTGAGGTGCTTTCGGAAGAACCGGAGGCGGTCTATGCACGACGAGCTTCGATATTGAGGATTAGGGCTCTGTCAGATGGAGGTGGACACGGTGAGACGTATCGCAGGTACAGCGGCGGCCATGACGCTGTCGCTCGTGTTCGCGACGGTTGCATTAGGGTACACGCAGACAGACATATCAGGGACGGTCGCGAACGACGCCTCATGGGCTTTCTACACTACCCAGCGCAACGCGACGGACTACGGCAACGGCGTCACTCTCTCGACGCTCTCTTGGTCCGGGACGGACCAGTACTACTACCTCCGGAAATGCGCAAATGACGACCCGATTGGCTCGGGGTCGTCGTCGAGTCCTATCCGGGCCGCAGTGAATGACACCGCCTTCAAGCAGCTTGGCCCGCTCACCCAGGGCACCTGCTTCCGAGTGACGGCGAAGAAGGACTGGAGCTGGCCCACCGGTTCCTCATGGTGGACCGGGACACTCCGCTACTAGTCCGGAGCAGCGCGGCCGGATCACCGCGATCCGCCCCGCATCATGGGAAGCCACCCCGATTGTTGTCGGGATCCCGGAACTATCGCGGGAGGACGACTCGAACGACTTCGGAGAGACCACGAATTACTCAGGATGGAGCGCACCGTCCAGCCATCGAGAGCTTCCGAGTCATCGGGATCGGGAATGCGGCGATCGCGAAAGCTGTCGGAGTGTGAACACATGAGCCAGCCAAAGAAGCAGTTCTTCAGACGGGAGGCATGGCGCATAGGCTGTGTGGCAGTTCTCGTTGCGCTGAACGTCTCCGCGTGCGGAAGTCCAGACGGCTTCGGTGGCGTGAATGACACTCAGCGTGAGATCGCCGCCGCCAGAGCGACGACGCCGCTTCCGCCGGGGAGCTCGTTCTCGACAATTAAGTTGGACTCGCACGGCATGTACCAAGCCGGCGCTGGAACAAATATGATCCAGTTTCAGGCGGTATGCGCTTGGTTCGGCTATTGGGCGAGCGCGATCGCAGACCAGAATGATGACGCCGAGGCCAAGGCGTCGGAGATGGCCGAAGAGATCAAGACCTGGCCGACCTATGTCACCTCCGACACCTCCCTCCGATCGTATTGGGATTCGATCATCGAGCAGGCGAGACTCGGGGATCCGAGCGGTCTGAGGGACATGATTCAGAACAACTGTCAATGAACAGGACGAGCCGCGCAGTTGCGGTGATCCTCGCTGCCGGGACCATCGTCATTGGCGTCGTCGCGGTCGC
Organism: Chloroflexota bacterium; assembly: GCA_021825385.1. Lineage (GTDB taxonomy): Bacteria > Chloroflexota > Limnocylindria > Limnocylindrales > CSP1-4 > JAKAHU01. The sequence continues at coordinate 10,780 of JAKAHU010000057.1, forward strand.
CAATGCTCCCCGCCTCGGGACGAGCGAAGGACAGCCGTCAGCCTCTCAGAATGGGGCAAGCGCCGCTATCGTCGTCGTTAAGCGGGGAACGATCCGAAGCGTGGTCGTACTCGACGGCGTGGCAGTCCCGTCGTCGAACAGCGGGATCGATGCACCGGCCTCCGGCTCGATCAAAGAGCTTCGGGCAACGATCGGCGCCAACGTCCATGCCCACCAGGAACTTGGTCGCATTGAAAGCACCGCTGGGCTCACGGTCGCGCTCGTTGCCCCCGTTGCTGGGGTAGTCCGCTCCTGGTCAGTTTCGATTGGGGATCGGGTACGGAGGGGCGACCTCCTTGGAGAAGTCGACCCTAGGAGATTCGAAGCCGATGTCGTGGTCGCGCCCGAACTCCTCTATCGATTCTACGGTCCGCCGATCGCAACTACCGTCAAGCTGGACAAGGGACCAGCTCCGTTCGAATGCCCATTTGGCTCGCTCGGCGCACCGATCTCGGGGAACGAAACCGACCCATCGGCGGTCCCTGTTCACTTGAAGTGCTTGATCCCTGAGGACGTAAGAGTGTTTGCCGGCGTGCGTCTGAAGCTGGCCGCAGTGACAGGCGAGTCAACCGGCGCGTTGCTTCTGCCCCTCCAGGCAATTGCTGGCGAGTCCGATCGGGGCTTTGTCACCCTCGTAGATGCTAAGGGCAACACTTCCCAGCGCGGTGTCGTTCTCGGATTGACCGATGGAGTGAACATCGAAATCGTCCAAGGCCTGACTGACGGCGATCGTGTCACGGTTCCGCCTGCCGACGCGCAAAGCACAATGACGCCCTGACGGAGGCCCTCGTGCTCAGTCTGCGGGGTGGTTCCAAGGCCGTTGAATTGGCCGGTGGGAAGACTCTGACGCTCTTGCGATCGGCCTCCCTCGACGTCTCTCCGGGTGAGATCGTTGCAATCAGCGGACGCTCTGGATCGGGAAAGACCACTCTGTTGCAATGCCTGGGCCTGCTCGACAGCTTCGATCACGGAACATACGTCGTGGACGGCATCAACATCGCCGAGCTGTCGGACCGAACCCAATCGGAGTTGCGAGGCCGGCGGTTTGGCTTCATCTTCCAGCAGTTTCACCTTCTGGCACGGCGCTCCGCAATCGCGAATGTCATGGCGCCCGCTCAGCACGGCACGCTGGCTGAACTTCGATCGTCGAAGGCTCGTGCACTCGATTTGCTCGAGAGTGTCGGGCTCGCTGAACGCGCGTCCGCCTTACCATCGCAGCTCTCCGGCGGTGAGCAACAGCGCGTGGCGATTGCGAGGAGTCTGATACGCGATCCGCTCTACGTTCTTGCCGATGAGCCGACGGGATCGTTGGACCCGGACACTGGAGAGCAGGTGCTTCGCCTCCTCATTGGCATCTGTCGTCGACAGAGCCGGGCTTTACTCCTCGTGTCGCATGACGAGGCCGTGTCGTCCCGTGCCGACCGGCGGTTGAGGCTTGTGCATGGCGAGATCGAGCGCAGATGAGTACGGTCGGCTTGATAAATGCGGCCCTCGGTGAAGTTGCCGCCTACAAGGGGCGAACCGTTCTGTCGATCATGAGTGTCGTCGTTGGCATCGCTTCGATTACGCTCATCGTTGCCGTTGGCGAAGTGGGCCGGGCGGCGGCTGTCGCAGCCCTTGAGCGTCAGTCAGGTCGATCGGCGACCGTCAACGTCGGTCTGGTGGTCTCCAGCTCGGCCCAACTGGATTCTTACGGCGTTGCGAGCCAACTGAGCGAGACGGCCAAGCTCAATGGAGCCACAGCTTCCGCCGTCGCCTCGAGCGTCGGCGGTTCAGTATCAACCCACAGCGCGGAACGCCCCACACAGATTGTAGGTACCCAGCCCGATCTCGCGATCATTAGGCGGTTCCGAATCGTCTCGGGACGATGGATCATTGCGAGCGACCAACACAGGCTCGCACCCAGCATCGTCTTGAACAAGCCGCTGGCAGCGGACCTCGGCGTTGTTCTGGCGACCGACAGTGTGCTGAACGCCAGGATGAGCGTCGGCCAGAGCGTGAGTGGGGTTATCGTCGGGATCGTCGACGACGGACAGCCGACATCGGTGGCGTACGTGGCCCTTCCTGCCCTCCGTGAGTGGGCGCTGGCGAGTCCAACTCCGAGTCTCCTCATCTGGGCGCCACCCAACCGAGTCGGGTCGATATTGGATCGGATGTCGTGGGTGGCCAGCCAGCTTGCGTCACGGATCGAGCCCCAGCGCACTGACAATCCTGAGGCGGTTGACGAGTTCATCCGCCTGATCCAAGCCATTCTTGCTGGCATCGCCGCTCTGAGCTTAGTCAGCGGCGGCATCGGAATCATCAACCTTGGTCTGGTGACTGCCGGCCAGCGAGCGCAGGAGTTCGCCATTCGGCGAGCGTTCGGCGCAACGCGGGCTACCATTTTCGCGATGGTTTGCATCGAGTCCGCTTTGACGGTGTCGGTCGCAGGCGTGGCAGGCATTGCAATCGCGGCTGCTGGCACTGCAGCATTGTCCGCCCTCGCATCTGCGTCGATCGGCGTTGACGACTTGCCCCCGTTCCCTCTCTCGGCCGCATTGCTTGGCGCACTCGTGTCGATCGTCCTGGCACTCGGTGCGGGCCTGGCCCCGGCCAGGGCGGCGACGAGCAAGAGCATCATCCGGGGAATCCGCGACTAGGCGCCAACTGATCAACTAACAGGTCTGATCGGCCTTTCCCGTGAAGCTTGGCTCGACCTCCCGGTCGGCCGAGGCGAAACCGGCGGCCAGCAGGCGTCTGGCCCTCCGGCCCAGTTTGGCGAGGCGGCTCAACACGACCTGCGGAACGGACACGAAGACGAGCCAGGATAGGCGCAATCTGGCCTCACGGCGAATGCTCTCGACTGGGACGTGGATCTTCTCGTCCAGTCCCGCCCGTTACGTGGAAACTGAACCGTACTGGGTTCCGTGGAGACCCTGACGGTTGAAATCAGGTGGCGGCGCTCACCTCCCCCTTGGCATAGTAGGCCGCCTCGAACTCAGCCGGTGGCAGGTAGCGTAGGTCTCGTGGAGACGGCTGGTGTTCCACCAGTGGACCCACTCGGCGGTGGCTACCTCGACCTCATCTGCCGAGCGCCAGGGTCCCGCATGGCGCCGGTGCGAATGTCAAGCGAAAACAGGACCACCGTGATCGCGTAATACAGGACCACCCGACGATGGAGTGCACCTGGATCCGATGAGCGCTGGCGACCTCCTTGTCGGGCAGGCGCTCGGTACAGCGGATCGAGAGGTACTGGGCGAGCTCAAGGAGTGGTGGACGAGATCGCTCAACCGGCACCCCGCGCGCCTAGAGCGCCATCTCAAGCGCATCGAGCGCGAGGCCGGCGCGCGGGGTGGTCGCCACCCGCCAGCCTGAGCCATCAATTTACGAGGCACACACGACGACATCGGCTCTGGGTCGTCCGAGGACGCGTATCACTCCCGCCCCCGGACGGCCGAAGGGGACCCGCCGGCCCCCACGAACCCGCTACCCGGCGCTCAAGAAGGCCGCCTGAGGCAGTTTGGCCGCAAGCGCAGAAGGCGGTTGCTCTGTCCGCTGAGCTACGGGGACGAAGACGCGGAGCGCGCCCAAGAGGGGACGCGGTCAGAGCCCGGCGGAGCCTCTTCGCCGGGTGATCATCTCCGGACGGTGAGGACGGGGCCACCCCGGAGGGCGGCTCCGCGTTTCGCGCCGGGCTCACCCTGAATCTACGCCCCTTCTCGGGCGAGGACCAGTTCCGATCGGCACTGCTGTGCGACCCGCTCGAATGGCGCCAACGGCACTGGCCGCCGGCCGCCGTGCTACACTCCGCGACCCTCACCTCGGACGGCACCACCCGAACAGCGGAGGACGTGCCCAGCGTGTCGCCTCGTCACGCCTCACAGCTCGCGCTCGACCCACCGATCGACCCGTGGGTTGGGTTGCCGGCGTTCGAGATCCGGCCCGAATGGAAGGACCAGCAGCGGCTCTGGGGCCACAGCTTCCACCCGATGTGCTCGTACCTGGCGAGCTTCCCGGCCAGCCTCACCCACGCCTTCATCGCCCGCTACTCGCGGCCCGGCGACGTCGTCTTCGATCCATTCAGCGGCCGGGGCACGACCCCGCTCCAGGCCGCCGCCGAGGGCCGGGTCGGCGTCGGGAACGACCTCAACCCGTTCGCCCACCTCCTGACCGCGGCGAAGGTCGAGCCGCCGACCCCGGCCGAGGCCCGAGCCCGGATCACCGCGCTCCGGCTCGGCTGGGCGACCGAGTCGAGCACCTGGGAGGCACTCGCCGCCGAGGTCGCGGCCGACCCGCCGGGGGCAACGACCTGCGTGCCTCGGGCCGGGAGCGGAGACCGACCCTTCGCTGCCGGCCACCCCGAGGGGATCCCGGTCGAGGTCGCCATCGCCTTCCACCCCAGGACCCTGGCCCAGCTCCTGTTCGTGCGCTCGATGCTCCAGCACAACGAGCGCACCGACCGCTTCCTCGCTGCCGCAACCACCGGCATCCTCCACGGCCGGAGCGCGAGCTATCTCTCGGAGATCATGCCCAACACGTTCAGCATGGCGCCACGCTACGTTCGCGAGTTCGCGGCCCGGACCGGAGCTCGCTCGCCAGAGCGCGACGTCTTCGACTGCCTGGAACGCAAGCTCGACCGGCTCTTTCGCCAGCCGATCCCGCCCACGCGCGGACTGGCCCTCCTCGGTGACGCCCGCGACGCTGCCGACCGCGCGAGCGACGCTCTCCGTGCCCGCGGCCTGCCCGACCGGGCGCGACTCGTGGTCACCTCCCCACCCTATCTGCGGGTCGTCAAGTACGGCTCCTACAACTGGCTCCGGACCTGGTTCCTGGGCTTCGACGCAGCGACGATCGACAAGCAGCTCGACGATGCCCACCACCGCGAGCCGTACCTCGCCTTCATGCGCGACGTCCTGGCCGGCCTCCGCGCGGCGCTCACCGACGACGCCGTCGTCGTCCTCGTGATCGGTGACGTCGAGCTCGATCGTGGCCGCCGGATCTCGAGCGGGATCGGGCTCGCCGGACAGGTCTGGGAGGCGGCCGCCGCGCCGGAGGGCTTCCGGCTGGCCGGGATCGCGGTCGACGAGGTCCGGGCCGAACGGAAGATGACCAAGCTGTGGGGCGACGAGGCGGGACGGG
>JAKAHU010000058.1 GCA_021825385.1 Chloroflexota bacterium
GCGACCGCGGCCGGGAATGGGATCGCCGGGGCCCGGAGCGGGATCGCCGGGGCCCGGAGCGCCGGTCCCCCGCCGGGCGCCCGGAGCACCGACCCTCCAGCCGCCGCCGACCCTCGCTGTGCTCCTGGTCCAGCCTGCGCTTGCGCTGCCCGCCGCGTTCGCCGGCGATCCCACAGGAACGCCAGGGCCACGACGAACCCGACGAGCAGCCCGTCGTTGCGGGCGAGCGTGGCAAGACCGGTCAACAGCCCGGCCAGGACGAATGATCGGGGGTGCCCCTTCAAGCCGCGCGCGGTCAGCCAGAGCGCTCCGGCCACGAGCGGCTGGTAGAGCGAGAAGTTGTCCGGCTGGGCCATGAACGCGGTCAACAGCGCCGGTACGGCGACCAGAACGCCGGCCCCGAGGGCGACCGTCCGGGATGAGCCGGCCTCGCGTGCGATCGCCCAGGTGAGCGGGGCGGCGAGTGAGCCGATCAGCGCGAACGGGAGCGCGGAGGCCCAGGGCGTCGGCCCGAACAGGGCCAGGAAGGGCACCTGGACGAGCGAGGCGAGCGGCATCCAGTGCCCGTTCGAGGGGATCGGCAGGGTCGGATCGGCGGGGATCTTCCCGCCGACCTCGGCAAAGATCCAGATGAAGTCGATGTTGAAGCCGTGGCCCGCCTGGAGCGCCCGGGCGACGTCGACGTAGTAGTACGCATCCGGATACGCCGGGTCCGGGTGGAGGACGATCAGGACAGCCCGGACGGCGAGGGCGAGGAGGTAGAGGGCGATCGGAATCCGCACGGCCGGTGCAGCGTAGCACCGCCCCGGGCGCTACCGGAGCAGTACGAATCACCTACCGCCGGCATCCTCGCGCCAGCGCCATCCTCGCGCCCCGTCGCCGACCTGGACGCGCGAGGTAGCATCCAACCGTGCCGCCCCGCCCGATCCTGCGCGCCAGCCGCGACGGTCTCGTCCTGGCCGGTCTGCTGTTCGGTGTTTACCTGTTCGTCGTCGTCGCGCCCGCGCAGGGGACGTTCGGGTTCGACGCCTACGCCTACTGGTCGGCAGGCGCCGGCGACCCGTACGCGGTCACCGCCGGTCGGCTCGGCGCGTTCACCTACACGCCGGTCCTGGCGTTCCTGTTTGCCCCGTTTCAGCTCCTGCCGTGGTGGCAGTTCGCCTGGCTCTGGACCGCCCTCCTCCTCGCCACCACGGTCTGGCTCGGCTGGCGCTGGACGCTCGCCGTCCTCGCCTTTCCCCCGGTCGCGATCGAGCTCTACCACGGCAACGTCCACCTCCTGCTGGCCGCCGCGATCGTGCTCGGGTTCCGCTACCCGGCGGCCTGGGCGTTCGTCCTCCTCTCGAAGGTCACCCCCGCGGTCGGGCTCACCTGGTTCGTCGTCCGCCGGGAGTGGTGCCACCTCGCGATCGCCCTCGGGGTCACGGCCGCCCTGGTCGCCGTCTCGGTCGTCCTCGACCTGGCCCGCGGCGGCGGTCTGTGGGCTGGCTGGTTGGCCTCGATCTCCTCGACCGCCGGCGGGACTCCGCTCAACCAGACGTCGATCCCGGTCCCGCTCCTGGTCCGCTTTCCGGCCGCGCTCGTCCTCGTCGCCTGGGGCGCCCGCACGGACCGAACCTGGACGGTCCCGGTCGCGGCGACCCTGGCCCTGCCGGTCCTGTGGGTGAGCGGCCTCTCGATGCTGGCCGCTCTCGCCCCGATCCTCCAGCGGCGGCCTGGGCTCACCGACCGGGGATAGACCCCGGGACCGGCTCTTGGACCCAGGCCCAGCGCTCGGAGGCGAGCAGGGCCGCGCCGACCATGGCGATCGCCAGCCACCAGCCCTCGAGCGTGTACGTGGCCACCAGGAGCGCCGCCACGAGCGCGATCTCGCGCCGGATCGTGAGCATCGCCGGCAGCAGGAAGAGCAGCCCAAAGACGTGGAGCGACGGCGAACCGATGACCGCCAGCAAACCGACCCAGGCGCCCGCCCGGCGCGTCGGGACGGCGAACACCGCCAGCATCGAGCCGGCCGTGATCGCCAGGCCCAGCGGCCGGGGGAGGTAGCGCGTCAGGGCGGCCCCGATGAGGTCCCAGTTCGGATCGCTCGCCCGGGCCACCTGGGCCAGCCAGTCGGACCAGAGCTGGACGCCGGTCAGGGGCAGGGTCAGGAGAGTCAGGCCGACGATCGCACCGGCGCCCAGGGCCGCGGCGCGCCGGCGGCGTCGGACGAGGAACAGCCAGGGATGGATCTGAGACACCTTGAGTGCCCCGATCGCGGCACCGAGCAGGCCGTCGGCCGCGGCCGGCCGGTCGGCCGACGTTGGGACGTACGGGATCGGGTGGAACGGAGCGGTCCCGGTCGGGGAGTGGGACAGCCCGCCGCCCGGGTCCTTCCAGAACAGGGCGGTGAAGGCAGCGAACAGCAGGATCTGCACATTGCCGCCCAACAGCCCCTCCGCGAACGGCGGCCAGACCAGGAGGAACGGCCACCAGCGGGCAGGGATCGCCAGCCGGCGGCAGGCAAATGCGGCGGCGCCCAGACAGGCGCCGAACCAGGCCACGGTCACCAGCCCGCGTGGCAGCCAGAGCAGCGGCGCGACGAGCGGCAGGAGGTAGGGCGGGTAGAGGTACGGCAGGTCGTAGCCGGGACCGGCGGTGAAGCTCTGGGCGAGGTACGGCTGCCCGCCGTCGAGCCAGCGCCGGGCCGCTCGGAGCGGGATCTCCAGGTCCGCGCCCCACGGATAGAGGAGGAGCAGGTTCCGGAGCGCGATCAGGACCATGACCAGCGCCAGCACTCCGAGGCCGAAGCGAAGGAGGCGATTGGGGGGCGTCCCGACGGCGAACGTGCGCTGGACGATCCCCGTCATGCCTTGGTCCCCCTTGGCTCCCTGCTCGTGGCGCACCAGCCCGGGATCACCGCGACGACGATGATCCCGGCAGCAGCTGCCACGACCCGAGCCACCCGTGGCAACACCGTCGGATCTTGACTGGAGGAGGCCCGAACCACAAGCACGAGCGCGGCCAGGCTTCGACGAGGACCCGCTCGCGGCGCGGCTGTCAACCGCTCGGGCCAGACGTCGGCTGCGGAACGATCTGCTCCACCGGCCCTGGCGTGGCCAGCCATCTGGCCGTCTGCTCCAGCCCGTCTCTAAGGGTTACCTGTGGAGCCCAGCGAAGCATCCGGCGGATTTTCTCGATGTTCACGACCCGGCGCCGAATGTTGTCGACGTCGCGGCGGTCGATGTGCTCAAAGGCGATCTCGCGGCCAAGGGCCTCCCCGATCATCCGGGCCAGGTCGTTGATCGACGTCTCGATGCCCGTGCCGACATTGAAGACCTCCCCCTCGGCACGCGGGTGGATCGCGGCCAGCAGCGTGGCGTCCACGGCATCGTCGATGTAGGTGAAGTCGCGCGTCTGCTCGCCGTCCCCATGGATGGCAACGCGCCCGGTCGCAGCGGCGCTGGCGAAGAACTTGGAGACGACGCCGCAGTACGGGTTGTCAGGGCGTTGTCCCAGTCCGTAGACGTTCGAGTACCGCACCGCGGACACCGCGAGGCCGTAACTTTCATAGAACGCGAAACAGTAATGCTCGCCGCCGAGCTTGCTCACGGCGTACGGCGAGAGCGGAACGAGGCCATCCTCCTCGTTGATGGGAATCGAGCGGGGATTGCCGTACACGGAGGTCGAAGAGGTGTAAACGACTCGGTCCGGACGCGCGTCGCATGCGGCCAGCAACACGTTGAGGGTCCCGCCGATGTTCGTCTCGAAGTCGTCGCGCGGGTTCTTCGTGGAGGCGACGATGTTGCGCGCCGCCATGTGAAAGACGATTGAGGCGTCGGCCACAAGCGCCCGGACCAGGTCCGCGTCCGTGACGGACCCCCTGACGAACTCGACCTCCGGTGGCAGGATCTCGGCGCGTCCGGTGAACAGGTCGTCGAGAACCACGACTCGAGCCCCTTCGCGAACCAGCCTGCGCACGACCGCCCCGCCCACGAAGCCGGCTCCACCGGTGACCAGAACCCGCTTTCCGTGGAACGAGCTACCCGGCTCGCTCGTCATCGCTTCACCCCCATTCGCAGCAGGAGCGCGGGCCGGAACAACCGCCACCAGTCGCGCAACCCTCGCATCTTCGTGAAGCCATCGTGGGCGTGGTAGCGGACCGTCACCGGGTGCTCGATGATCCGATAGCCCCGCCGGATCACCTTGTACAGAAGATAGGGTTCCAGATCGTAGCTGTCGAGCCAGGCCTGGTCGAGGTTGATCGCCGGGTCCTCCAGGATCGAGGCCCGGAACACCCGGAACCCATTCGTCGCGTCGGTGACGCGTCGGAATGCGAGCAGGCTGAAAGCGAGCGAGTAGATCCGGGTGCCGAGTCCTCGCCCGCCCGTGCTCCCGATCGTCTGGCCTCCCGACATCCAGCGTGATCCCTGAACGTAGTCGGCACTCATTGAGAGTCCGGTCTGGAAGGCGGCCACGAGCTCACCGGGCTCGTGCTGATCGTCGCCGGACAGGACCGCCAGCCACGGACGCCCCCGTTCTCGACCGCGGGCGAACCCGTCTCGAATTGCCGCGCCCACGCCTCCCCGTACCTCATGTCGGATGACGACCGCGGCGCCGTGGGCCCGGGCCTCTTCGCCCGTGCCGTCGGTTGAGCCATCGTCGACCACGATCGCTTCGAATCGCGGATCGCGCGGGAACTTGTCGAGGACGCGCCCGATCTTCCCGACCTCGTTCAGAGCCGGGATGACGACGGCCACGAGTGGTTCGGGGTCGCCGTCGATGGACCTGCTATCGCTGGGCATGATGTGGGTCCTCTGGCCATGCGGACCGTCGTCGGTCGCCCGGAGCGTCGCCGATGCGGTGCGTGGACGCAACGTATCGATGGTACTGGGACCGCAAAGACCATCGACCGGGTGTGATTGCCGGCCGGACTTGGACGGCCGACGACAGCGAACGGGATCGCCGGTATCCTCCCGACCATGAACCGGCCGGCACCGCCACACCGTCGGCGCCTGGGCGAGCTCTATGGACTTCGTGTGCTCTCCCGGCTGGGCGTGGACAGGATCGTGCGGATCATCGCGGCGACGATGCTCCTCGGGGCATGGGCTCTTACGATCGTCCAGATCCGCCCTGATCTTTCACGGCCGACCGATCTCCTGTCCGATACCTCGAACTACCTTGCGGCCGGCGAACGCGTGCGAGACGGCCACTTCCTGTATCGCCTGACGGCGGGAGATCGACCCGCTCCGGCCGACAACCCTCCCTACTGGTCCACCCCCCTGCTGTCGCCGCCGCTGGTCGCGGTGATCTGGGCTCCTCTCGCCTCCATGCCCGGCGGATTCGCGGAGTACGCCTGGTGGACAGCTGGAATGGCCGGGACCACCCTCTTCGGACTGCTCGCCATCGCTCGGGGGAAGACCTGGGTGGCGATCGGCGTTGCGCTCCTAAGCTATCTGCTCGGGGTCACCGCCTGGTCCGGCAACCTGAATGCCTTTCTGGTTCCCCTGATTGGCCTGATCTGGCCTCTGACTCGAGAGAACCACCCTCGAGCGAGGGGTGACTACCTTGCCGGCGCCCTCGTGGCACTCATGTCCGGCCTCAAGCTCACGCCCGTGTTTCTCGGCGTCTGGTTTGTCGCCACGGGCAACAGGCGAGCTCTGGTCGCGGCGGCCATTACGGGGATCATCCTGCTCGGCTTCAGCGTGGCGCTGGCAGGAACTCAGGCCTACGCCGACTACCTGCAGATTGGTGGCGCGACGGCGACCGTCGGTGGCGGGGGTCTCAGCCTCGTCGGCCTCCTCGCGGGCGCCGGGGTATCCGGCCGCATCGCGGCCCTGTCTCCGGCCCTCGTGGCCGTTGTGGCGGGCGCGCTCGCCTTGGCTGTCCGGTCTCGACCGGGCCTTGCGTTTTTCGTGACCACGCTGGCGGTCATCTTTGCCTCTCCGGTCGTGCGTTTCGAGAGCCTCGCCCTCGTCGTGTCGGCCTTCAGTCCGTGGCTTCGTTGGTCGTCCAGGACGATGCCGAACGAACACCCGGGGCACCCTGGGTGAGGCGTCCCGGGGTTCTGCCCCTCGCCGTCGCAGCCCTCCTCGCCGGCTGCGTTCCCACGTCATCGCTCGCGGTCGACAACGGGACGAGCTCGACCTTCATCGTCCGCCTGGTTCCCCAGATCGCGGCCGGAACCTTCGGATACGTCGTGGACCCTGGCGCAAGAGCATGGGCCTGGAGCCAAGAGACAGGGACCCTGAACGGTCGCCTGCTGCTCATGTCCGAGAACTGTCGCCTACTCCAGGAGTGGTCCTTTCCGCCTGACGGGGGAGTCCTCGAGATCGAACCGGGAGCGGCACCCACCCTGCTGCCGATCCCGGCCGACCTTGCACCGACGCGGGGATTCCTAGCGTACTCGTCCCGCTGCGCCGAGGCTCGCTGAGCTGCGTGTGGCGGCGAGGCCGGGGCGTGACGCCCCGCGTGGTCTTGGGCCGGCACGATCCATGGCTGGCGAAGGTCTGCCATGGTGCCGAGAGGAGTACCTGGCCGCCTGCGGCCAGGTGCGTGGTCTAGGCTATCGAGCGTGACGCCGACAGCACGCCCCATCACCGACGATCATGCCTTGGCCCTCGCCGTCCGCCATCGCTGGTCGCCGATCGTCGGCGTTGTCCTCGTTGCCATTGCTGCGCTCGCTTACTGGCTGAGCGCCCGGCTCTTCGATGCCGGACGGCCGGACCTCTTCTACGTCGCCGATGCGTTCCTCCACGGTCGGGTCTGGCTGGAGCGTCCGCTCGGGCCGTACGACGTCATCCTGCTCGACGGGCGCGTGTTCGTCCCGTTTGCGCCGTTCCCGGCGATCGCGTTCCTCCCGCTCGTCGCGCTCGTCGGGCCGGCGACCGCCACGGCCTGGCAGCCGCTGATCAACGCCCTGCTGGCGGCCACCGGCGTCGCGCTCGTCTGGGTGCTCATGAGCCGCCTTGGCGTCCGGTCTGTCAGAGACCGGTTCTGGATCGCGCTCCTGTTCGGCTTCTCGACCCAGGTCTGGTGGGTCGTGACCCGCGGCGGGGTCTGGCACACCGGCCACCTGATCGCGGCCATGCTCACCCTCGGGGGCCTGGTCGAGGCCTCCGGCCCTCGCCGCCCCTGGCTGCTCGGCCTCCTGGCCGGAGCGGCGTTCCTGACCCGGGCGCCGCTCGCGTTCGCGATCCCGTTCTTCGCCTGGATCGTCGTCGCCGACGAGGGCCGGTTCGACCCGCGGACCTGGCGCTGGCGAGCGCTCGTCCCGTACCTCGCCGGCGTCCTGCCCAGCTTCGTCTTCTTCTTCTGGTACAACTGGGCCCGCTTCGGCTCGCCGCTCGAGTCCGGCTACGCGCTGGCGAGCCTGCCCGCCTGGCTCGAGGCGCAGCGCCAGGTCGGGCTCTTCTCGCTCGCTCACCTGCCGATGAACTTCGACTACCTGTTCCTCCATCTCCCGGCGCCGATCCCCGAGTTCCCGTTCTTCAGGCCCGACGGGCTCGGCCTGTCGATCTTCCTGACCAGCCCGGGTCTCCTCTTGGCGCTCCGGGCGCCCTGGCGTTCGAGCCGGGCGATTGCGCTTGGGCTGACGGCGCTCGTGGTCCTCGTCCCGAGCCTGCTCTACTACGGCGGCGGCTGGCTCCAGTACGGCTACCGCTACGCGCTCGACTCGATTCCGTTCGTGATCGCCCTGTGCGGGCTGGCGGCGGCGCACCACGGCGTGGGCCGAGGATGGCGGCTCCTGATCCTGTTCGGGGTCCTGGTTGGCCTCGGTGGCGTCTACTGGGCGTACCACTTGTAGGAAGGGAGTCCGGCGAGGCTGACCGAGGGCACGCCGACACCCGGTTCGGCCAGGGTCATGGGCCGCATGTGCAACGGCACGATCCTGCCGGCATCAGTGATGACAGCAGGAGCAGCCAATCCGCTTGACACAGTGGTAACTGTATTTACAGTAATCCTGGTTACCTCTGTCGGGGAGCAACATGGATCGACCAGTGGGCCTGTACGACCGCGATCGCGAGTGGGCGGACCTCGCGCGGTTCGTTACGGCCCCAAACGATGGGCCACGGCTCGGTGTCGTCTATGGGCGTCGACGACAGGGGAAGAGCTATCTCCTTCGCGCCATCGCCGCGCAGTCAGACGGCCTCCACTATCAGGCGCTCGAGGAAGAGCGGGCGCCCGCTCTTTCTCGGATCGGAAGGCTCGTGGCAAATGACGCCGGCATCACCGGCGGCAGCGTCGTCTACGAGGACTGGTCGGCCGCTGTTCGGGGATTGATCGACCGAGCGGGCGCACGACGCCCGATCATCCTCGACGAGTTCCCGTATCTGCTCGCCCAGTCAGCGGAACTCCCCTCCGTGATCCAGGCTGCGTTCGACGACTCCCGGTCGGGGCAGGCGCCCTCCTTCAAGCTCCTGCTTTGCGGATCAGCGCTGTCCGTCATGAGCGATCTGCCTTCCGGTCAGAAGGCGCTGCGCGGCCGGGCCATTCTCGATCTCGCTCTCCGTCCCTTTGATTTCCGGCAGGCCGCTGAGTTCTGGGGCATCACGGACCCCGAGACCGCGTTTCTCGTCCATGCCGTCGTCGGCGGGACGCCCGGTTACCGGGCGTTGCTCGATGGCCAGACACCGTCGGGCGCCGGCAACTTCTTCGAGTGGTTGTCGGCTACGGTTCTCAATCCGTCCCACGCCATGTTTCGCGAGGCTGACTATCTGCTGACCGAGGACCCCGCAATCTCGCGCCGCGCGCTGTATCAGTCGGTTCTTGCTGCGATCGCCGAGGGACACTCCACGCGGAGCGCCGTCGGTCGGCTTCTCCGACGAGACGACAGCGCACTTCGCCACCCGCTCCTCGTCCTGGAGCGGGCCGGTTTCATCCGTCGCGATGAAGACCTGTGGCTCGCCAAACGGCCGTTGCTGCGCATCGACGACCCCTACCTTCGCTTCTACTTCGCCGTGGTTCGGCCCAACATCGCCCGCTTCGAAGCCCTCGAGACGGCCGAAGTCTGGTCTGAGGTCCAGTCGACGTTCGTCTCCAACGTCCTCGGTCCCCACTTCGAACAGCTGGCGCGAGTCTGGACCGAGCGGTTCGCATCCCCCGTAACGCTGGGCGGTCGTCCGTCGCGAGTCGGCTTCACGCAGCTCAACGACGCGCTGGCTCGAAGCCGGGTAGAGCTGGACGTCGTCGCGATCGCAGGGAACCTAAACGCGAAGCGTCCCCGAGTGCTCGCCATCGGTGAGGCCAGGGGCGGTGCCGCCCTGAGCACCGTGGCCGATCTCCGCAAACTCGAGCGAGGGCGCGCCTTGCTGGGAGAGCGAGCCGAGGTTTCGCGCGCGAAGCTGCTGCTCTTCTCGCGCGCCGGGTTCGACAGGGAACTCACGGGCATCGCGGCGACGCGACGAGACGTGGAACTCGTGGACCTCGTCCGGCTATATGCCGGCGAATGATCGCCGCGTGCGCACGAGGTAGCGTGACCCCGCGGCAGCCGGTCCGGGCGCTCGCGTTCGACCGATCGATCGTTCTTGCCCTGGTCGTCTCGAGGCTCGTGGTCCTCGCCGCCGCCGTCCTTGCGGAGGCCGTCACGGGGCGCAATCCGGCACTCACGAGCGGTGACGAGGGCCCGATCCTGCGCAGCCTGACGAGCTGGGACGGCTGGTGGTACCTCGGGATCGTCCGCGACGGCTACCATGCCGCCCCACTCGTCAACGGCTACCACGACTACGCGTTCTTCCCGCTCTACCCGCTCCTCGTCCGCGCGCTCTCGTTCCCGTGGCCGCAGTTCGCCGGTCTGGTCGCGGTCGTCCTGTCGAACATCCTGTTCGTCGCCGCGCTCGTGCTCCTCGTGCGCCTCGGTCGGGTCGTCCTCGGCGACGAGCGAGCGAGTCGAGGGGCGATCCTCCTCGCGATCTCGCCGTTTGCGGCGGTCTTCTCGATGGCCTACTCGGAGAGCCTGTTCCTCGTCCTCTCGCTGGCGGCGTTCCTCGCCCTCGAACGCAACCGGCGCCCACTGGGCGGGCTGCTGCTCGGGCTGGCGGCGTTCACCCGGCTTCAGGGCGCGATCCTCACCCTGCCGTTGTGGCTCGTGCTCTTCCTGCGCGACGGACGGCGACTCCGGCTCTCGCAGGCGTGGCTGCTGGCGGGGCCGCTCGCGGGCGCCGCGTTCCTGGGGTTCGTGGCGCTCCTGACGGGGAGCGCGGGGGCGTACGGTGGCGCCCAGGGAGCGTGGGGTCGGCTGGGTGCCGGGCTCAGTCCCGCCGGCGGCAGCATCATTCAGGCATTCTCGCCGTACCAGGCTGCCCTCCTCGTGACCCTGCTCTTTGCCGTCTTCCTGCTCGTCTACCTTCGTCCCGATCGAATCCCGGTGCCGTACGCCCTCGTTCCGATCATCTCCCTCGGGCTGTTGCTGTCGAGCGGCCTGCTCGAGTCCGTGGGCCGGTACGTGTCCTCTGCGTTCCCAAACGCCTGGCTTCTGGCCGGGCGGCGGGCGGCCTGGTTCCGGCGAGGCTGGCCCGTGCTCTCAGTGGTTCTCCTCGGCCTCGTGTCACTCCAGATGTTCCGGGGGTACTTCGTGCCGTGAGCTCGGCACCCACGGCGGCGCCGGGACGCCCGCTCCCGCCGCTATCACTCCCGGTGCTCGCGGTCGTGGCGCTGACGGCGATCGTCGGTGTCGCTGTTGCCGTGGCGATCGCGCCCGCTGCCTGGGCGGTCGACATCGATCGGAACCTCCGAGCAGCCGACGCGCTTCGGGCCGGGTCATTCCGGACCATCGAGGGCTACCTCTACACGCCGCTCGCGGCGGCTCTCACCGTCCCGCTCGCGGTTGTCCCGGCCGGGGTGGCCGTGGCCGGCTGGCTGGCGGTTCGACTGGCACTCATCATGGCCGGCGTTCGACGCGAGACCGCAGGCCGGGCGATCGGGGATCGTGCGGCCGCGGCGCTTGGGGCGGTCACGTTCATCCCGACCCTCCATGACCTGATGCTCGGCAACGTCAGCGTCGTGATCACGGCGACTCTGGCGCTCCTGCTCTGGTGGCGCGATCGATGGTGGACGGGGATCGCCCTCGGGCTCGTCCTGGCGACGTTCCCCAAACCGCAACTCATCCCGATCCTCGTGTGGATGCTGGTCTTCCGCCGCCGGTCGCTCCTCGGGGCTCTCGGGACGGCGGCGATCGCGACCGGGGTCGGCGTTCTCTGGCTCGGCTTCGAGCGGTACCTGACGTTCGTCGACGTCGTCCTCCACGTGCCGTACCTCGAGACGCCGATGTACGGGAACCTGGGATTGACTGGGCTAACCCCGGATCTCGTCGTGCCGCTCGGCATGCTGACGGTCGCCGCGGCCGCGATCGGGTTGTGGCGCGGAGAAGTAGCCGGCTTCATCTGCGCGGTCGGCGCCGGGATCCTGCTCGCGCCCTACACGATGGCCTACAGTGCGGTGCCGCTCCTGCTCGGGGTCCGCCCGCTGTCGCGTGTCGCACCACGGACGACGTTCGCGCTCGCCTTGACCGGTTCGCTCGGCGTGCTCGTGTTTCTCCCGCTCTGGGTCGGGGCGGTGATGGCGGTGGCGCTCGGTGTGCCGCGCCTGCGGTGGGCGCGGGCCGAGCGTGAACCTGCGACGATCCGGGCACCATGACCGCTCGCCACTGGACGATCCTCGCGATCTTCATGCTCTCCGGCGCGGCCGGCCTCGTCTACGAGATCGTCTGGGCGCGCCAGCTCGTCCTCGTCTTCGGAAACACGACCCAGGCCGTCTCGACGATCCTCACCGGGTTCTTCGGCGGGATGGCGATCGGGTCGTGGCTGGGCGGTCGCCTGGCTGACCGAGTCCGCCGGCCGCTTCGGCTCTACGGCCTGCTCGAGGTCGTCCTGGTCGTGATCGTCCTCCTGACGCCGATCACGTTCCGGCTCATCCACGAGATCTACCGTGGAGCGTTCGGGTTCCTCGAATCCGCGCCACAGGTGCTCGCGCTCGTCCGGTTTGGGCTGGCCCTGCTCGCTCTCGCGCCGGCGACCGTGCTCATGGGTGCAACGCTGCCCACGCTCACCCGTTACCTCGCGCGGGACTCCGGCCACCTCAGCTCGGCCTTCGGCCGGCTCTATGCGGCGAACACGGTCGGGGCGATCCTCGGCGCGGCCGCCGCCGGGCTCGTCCTGATCGAGCTGGTCGGGTTGACCGGGACGCTCCTCGTTGGAGCTGCCTGCTCGGGCCTCGCCGGCACGGTCGCCCTCCTCCTTGATCGACGACGAGCGCTGACCGGGGTGCGGCTGGGGGTGCGTCCGACCGGTCGGGAGCCCGGCATCCGACGAGTCGTCCTCGAGGCAGCCGACCCTCCCGAGATCACGAGCGATGGGCCGAGGCCGGGGCTCGCCCTGAGCATCGCCTTCGTTTCCGGACTGACGTCCCTCGGCTACCAGGTGCTCTGGACTCGACTCCTGGCCTCGGGAAGCGGCAACTCGACGTACGTCTTCACCCTGATTCTCTCGGTCTTCCTGATCGGGCTTGCCCTGGGTGCCCTGTTCTTCACCCTTCTCCGGCCGAGGATCCGCCACCCGATCCGCGTCCTTGCCCTGGCCCAGGTGGTGATCTCCGCGTTCGCGTTCATCGGCCTGGTGGCCGTCATCTCCCAGCCGGAGGGCGGCCGGTTCAAGGAGTTGCTGGGGAGCCTCTCCCGAGAGGTGATCGTGGTCGTGCTGCCGGCCACCATGGTCATGGGTCTCAGTTTCCCGGCAGCATCCGCTCTCGTTGCCGATGAGGAAGGGCGGACCGCGACGCGTGCCGGTCTCCTCCTCGCCTCGAACACCCTCGGGGCGATCATCGGGACGTTCGTCGTGCCGTTCTTCCTCATTCCGGCGGTCGGCTCCCCGAGCGCGGTCGGGCTCCTGGCGCTCACCAACGCGGGGACCGGTATCGCCCTGGCGCTCGGAGCTCGCGTTCCGGGTTCCTTGTCCAGGGCCGCGACCATGGCGGCTGGCGGTGCGCTCTCGGTGGTCCTGGTCGTGAGCCTCCTCGCCGGAGGCCTCCTGCGCGACCCGAGTGTCGCCCGCATCGTGGCCGACCAGGGTACCGTGTTCGCCAGCCGAGAGGACGAGATCGCCTCGGTCCAGGCCGGTGCGGTCGACGGCGTCCGCCAGCTCTGGGTCACCGGGACCTCGATGACGCTCCTGACCGTCGACGCGAAGCTCATGCCGATCCTGCCGCTCATGCTCCGGCCCGAGTCGAAGACCGCGCTCACGGTCGCATTCGGGATGGGCTCGGCCTTCCGGGCGGCGGTGATCGCCGGGCTGCAGACCGACGCGGTGGAGCTCGTCCCGTCGGTCCTGACGATGTTCGGGTACTTCTACCCCGATGCCGCGGCCATCCTGGCCAACCCGGCCGGCCACGTGATCGTGGCCGACGGCCGGAACCACGTGGAGCTGACCGACCGGCGCTACGACATCATCGTCACCGACCCGCCGCCGCCGATCGAAAGCTCCGGCGTGTCGGTCATCTCCTCGCTCGAGTATTACCGGGCCGGTCGCGCCCGGTTGACCCCTGGCGGGGTGATGATGCAGTGGGTGCCGTACGGCCAGACCGTGGACGAGTTCCGCGCTCACGTCCGGACCTTCCGCGACGTGTACCGGTTCGTGCTGATCCTGCGCGGACCAGGCGGCTACGGGTTCTACATGCTCGGCTCGGACCAGCCGATCGGGTTCACGAACGAGGAGATGCGGGCCGTCCTCGCCAGGCCGGGCGTCCTTGCGGATGTCTCGTCGGCCTACGACTCGCCGGCCAAGACGATCGACGAGTGGCTGAGCCTGATCCCGCGCCTTACCTGGATCTCCGCCGACCAGGTGGGGGCCTTCGCCGGTGACGGACCGCTGATCACCGACGACCGACCGCTCCCCGAGTACTTCCTGCTGCGCCACGCCTTCGGGGGCCGGTCGCCGCAGGTGTCGGCGGCAAGCCTGGCGGGCGCGGGGTTCCCGTTCCGGTGAGGCTGCTGGGGATCACCTCGCCGACGTGTTCAGAGGATACTTCGTACCATGACCACCCGTCGTGGCCACCCTGCCGGCGCCAGTGAGTGATGATGAAACCGCCGCCGCCCGGGCAAGCAGTTGCGGCTTTGCGACGCGGCGGATGGATCGCGCTCTCCGTGCTGGGACCAGTGACCATTGGTTACCTTCTGGTGTTTTGGCTGATCATGGCCCCGATCCCCGGCGACACGATCACCTACCTGGAGACCGGTAACCGGCTGAATCGAGGCGAGCCCCTGTACGCGCCCCACGACTTCGGCGCCGGGTATGCGCGTGTGGCGACTTTCTCACCGCCGCTGATCGGTGTTGTCTTCAGGCCGCTAGCAGCCTTGCCGGACGGGCTTGGCGTCCTTCTGTGGCTCTCCGCCATGGCCGCGCTCGAGGTTGCCGGGATCACGCTCCTCTATCTCCGAAGTCCAGCGCTCACGGGTATCGCCGCCTTCCTGCTCGCACCCGCAATCGGACTGACGATCGTCGTCGGTAACGTCGATGCGCTGGTCCTCTGTGGCTTGGTGAGCGTGTGGTTGCTACTGAGGGGTGGCCGGGAGACGGCGGCCGGGCTCCTTCTCGGTCTCCTGGCCTCCCTGAAGCTGACGCCGGCGGCGGTTCTCTGGTGGGCCCTCTTGACCGGACGTCGCCGAGCGGTCGCTGCCGCCCTCCTGGCGGCGGGTGGACTGGCGCTGATCACGATTCTCGGCAGTGAGCCCCTCGTCTATGCTCGTTTCGTCGAGGTGACGCTCACGAACTACGGCGGTGCGATGGGCTCGATGAGCCTCGGGGCGCTCGGACGCAGTCTGGGGACGGGCTCGGCGGCAGCATTGCTGCCCGTCACGGCACTGATCGGCGGACTCACGCTTGCAGCTCTCGTTCGAGGGCGGCCAGGACTTGCGTGGTCCATCGCGATCGCCACGATGGTCCTGGGCTCACCGGTCGCAGCGTTTCACAGCCCGGCGCTTCTTCTCGCGATGCTTGCACCGGTTGCCTACCCCCCTCTTCACCGGGCCCGCACGCTGCCTCAGGCTATGGCCGCAGGGCAGTTTCGATGATTACGCGGCCACCGCGTCCGGGCGTGGAACCCGCCAGCCTGACCCTCGTCCTGCCAGCCTACAACGAGGAGGGGCGGCTCGGCTCTGCGCTCGACGAGCTGTTCGGGTACCTGCGCCGGCGCGGTGGGCGGGCGCGTGACGGCGGTCTGGGCGCCGACCGCCTGCCGGCCCGGATCGACATTCTCGTTGTGGACGACGGAAGCACGGACGGGACGGCCGCCCTCGTTCGCGCCCGCCCCGAAGCAACCGCGCCTGACACCAGCCCGGTGACCCTGCGGCTGCTGAGCGTGCCGCACGGCGGCAAGGGGGCCGCGGTCAGGGCCGGGATGCTGGCCGCCGCGGGCGACGTGATCGTCTTCGCCGATGCCGACATGGCGACCCCGCCCGACCAGCTCCCGCTCCTGGTCGAGGCGCTCGGGTCGGCCGACGTCGCCCTGGGTAGCCGGATCCAGCCCGACGGATCGGACATGCGCCAGAGTCAGCCGACCTGGCGGCGCCTGCTCGGGTCGACCTTCCACCTCCTCGCCTCGGCCTGGGTCGCCGGGCCGGTCCGCGACACCCAGTGCGGGTTCAAGGGATTCAGCCGCGCGGCGGCTCGCGACCTGTTCGCCCGCCAGCGGATCACGAGCATCGTCTTCGATGTCGAGCTGATCTACCTCGCCCGCAGGCGCGGCTACCGAATCGCGGTCGTCCCGATCCGCTGGTACGACCGGCGCGGCTCGCGGATGCGCCCCGGCCTCGGGCTCGCCCTGCGGGTGGCCTGGGACCTCGCCCGGATCCCGTTCCTTCACCGCGACCTCGGCCGCCTCGCCGCTGCCCCTGCCCCTGCCGACCGTGAGCCGCCCGCCGGCTGACGAGCGGCCGGCCGAGCCG
>JAKAHU010000319.1 GCA_021825385.1 Chloroflexota bacterium
AGAGCGTGGTTCGCTTGCCTCAGCACGTCGAGGGAGGCCGCCCGATGCCGACGTTCGAACCGATCCCGCCAGCCGCGCTGTTCCGGGGCTGTGATCCCGCCTCGTTGCCGTTCGAGACGACCGCCGAGCTGCCCGAGCTCGAGGCGATCGTCGGCCAGGACCGGGCCGTGGAGGCGGTCCAGTTCGCGATCCAGATGCGACGCGAGGGCTACAACCTGTTTGCCCTCGGGCCGGAGGGGATCGGCAAACACACCGTCATCCGCCAGTATCTCGCCTCACGCGCGGCGCGCGACCCCGTTCCCCCCGACTGGTGCTACGTCCATGACTTCGAGCAGCCGCAGAAGCCGCGCGCCCTGCGTCTGCCGGCCGGCCGCGGCGCGCAGCTGCGCGACGACATGGCCCGCTTCGCGACCGAGATCAGGAGCGCGATCCCGGCCGCGTTCGACAGCGAGCAGTACCGGAACCGGAAGGAAGCGCTGGAGGACGAGCTCAAGAAGCAGCGCGAGAACGCGATCGCCGATCTCGAACGGCGGGCCCGGGAGCTCGACGTGGTGATCGTCCGGACCCCGGTCGGGGTCGGGCTCGCGCCGGCCAGGAACGGCGAGGTGATCGGCAGTGAGGAGTTCAAGAAGCTGCCCGAGGCCGAGCAGCGCCGCCTGGCGGAGGCGATGAAGATCGTCGAGGCCCAGCTCGAGGACACCCTGCGCAAGGTGCCGCGCTGGGAGCGTGAGCATCGCGAGAAGGTCCGCCAGCTCGACCGCGAGGTGACCAAGGCCGCGGTCGACCACCTGATCGACGAGTTGCGCGGACGGTATGCCGATCTCCCGGCCGTGCTCGCCTACCTCGAGGCGGTCGAGGCGGACGTCGTGGACAACGCGGGCGAGCTGCTGGCGGCGGCCCAGGCCGAGGGCGGGGGGCTGCCCGCGGCGCTTCGCTCGGTGGTCAGCGGTGCCGACGGACCGGTTCTCAAGCGCTACCAGGTGAACCTGTTGGTCGACAACAGTGCCACGACCGGGGCCCCGGTCGTGTACGAGGACCACCCCACCTACCAGAACCTCGTCGGGCGGGTGGAATACCTCTCGCAGCTGGGCGCTCTGGTCACCGATTTCACCCTCGTCAAGCCGGGCGCGCTCCACCGGGCCAACGGTGGCTATCTGGTCCTGGACGCCCGTGACGTCCTCCTCCAGCCATATGCCTGGGAGGGCCTGAAGCGGGCGCTCCGCTCGCGCGAGATCCGGATCGAGTCGCTCGGCCAGGCGCTCAGCCTGATCAGCACGGTCTCGCTCGAGCCCGAGCCGATCCCACTCGACCTCAAGGTTGCCCTGGTCGGTGATCGGCTGCTCTATTACCTCCTGTGCGAGCACGATCCCGACTTCCTCGAGCTGTTCAAGGTCCAGGCCGACTTCGAGGAGGAGATCGACCGAACCCACGACACGGACCTGCTCTACGCGCAGCTGATCGGCACGATCGCCCGCCGGGAGGGGATCCGGCCTCTCGACCGCGGAGCGGTGGCCAGGGTGATCGAGCAGGCCTCCCGCCTGATCAGCGACGCCGAGAAGGTCTCGACCCACATGCGCAGCATCAGCGACCTGGTTCGCGAGGCCGACCACTGGGCCGGTGACGCTGGGAAGGACCGCCTGACCGCCGACGACGTCCAGCACGCGATCGATGCCCGGCTGCGCCGGGCCGGCCGGCTCCAGGAGCGGGTTCAGGAGGCGATCCGGCGGGGCACGATCCTGATCGACACCGACGGGGCCCGGGTCGGTCAGGTGAACGGGCTCTCGGTCACCCAGCTCGGGGAACTCGCCTTCGGCATGCCCACCCGGATCACCGCCCGGGTCCGGCTGGGCCGCGGCGACGTCGTCGACATCGAGCGCGAGGTGGAGCTGGGCGGCCCGATCCACTCGAAGGGTGTCCTGATCCTGGCCGGCTTCCTGGGCGGGCGGTTCGCGGCCGAGCGGCCGCTGACGCTCCACGCCAGCCTCGTCTTCGAGCAGTCCTACAGCGGGGTCGAAGGCGACAGCGCCTCGCTGGCCGAACTGTGTGCCCTCCTCTCGAGCCTGTCCGGCCTGCCGATCCGCCAGGATCTCGCGATCACCGGCTCGGTCAACCAGCACGGGGCCGTCCAGCCGATCGGCGGGGTGAACGAGAAGATCGAGGGCTTCTTCGACGTCTGCGCGGCGCGCGGCCTGACCGGCCGGCAGGGGGTCGTCATCCCGGCCGCGAATCGCAAGAACCTGATGCTCCGGCGCGACGTGGTCGAGGCCGCCCAGGCGGGCCGGTTCCACGTCTACGCGGTCGAGACGGTCGACGAGGCGATCGCGCTCCTCACCGGGTGCCCGGCGGGTGAACCGGGCGAGGACGGTACCTACCCGGCCGACACGGTGAATGGGCTCGTCGAGGCCCGCCTCGTCGAGCTGGCCGAACTGGCCCGGGAGTACGCCCGGGAGCCGGAGGAGGAGGGCGCCGCCGGCGCCGATCCGGCCGCCGAGCCGGGCGGCTGAGTCGGGTCGGCGAGGAGGCGCGCGGGGCCCGACCGAGGCACGAGGTACGAGATGACGATGGGCTGGTTCACCCGCCGCGTTCCGGGGCTGCCATACGCCGACCGCGAGGAGGCCGGGCGCCGGCTCGCCGAACGGTTCATTGCCCTCGGCCAGCGGGAGGCACTCCAGGCCCGAGGGGTCGTGCTCGGGATCCCGCGCGGCGGTGTGCCGGTGGCGGCCGCGGTCGCCCGGGCGCTCGGCCTGGCCCTCGACGTCCTCGTTGCCCACAAGCTCGGGGCACCCGGCCAGCCGGAGCTCGCGATCGGGGCAGTCGCGGCGGACGGGACCGTGCTCCTCGAGCCCTGGGCCCGCGAGCTCGTCGGCGATGACGAGGTCTACCTGCGCCGGGCCGCCGATGAGGAGATCGCCCGGGCTCGCCGCCGCGAGCGCGCCCTGCGGCGGGGTCGGCCCCCGGTCGACCTGCGGGGTCGGACCGTGATCCTGGTCGATGACGGGATCGCGACCGGAGCCACGATGCACGTGGCGGTCCTCGCCGCGCGGGCGGCCGGGGCGGCGAAGGTGATCGTGGCCAGCCCGGTCGGGGCGGCTGAATCGGTCGCCCGGCTGCGCTCGGTGGCCGACGATGTCGTCGTCCTCGCCACGCCCGAGCCGTTCTTCGCCGTCGGTGAGTTCTACGTCCGCTTCGACCAGGTCGACGACGACGAGGTGGCCGCGCTTCTGTTCGCAGGGGCACGACCTCCGGAGCAGGGCCCACCGTCCGGGCAGGGCCAACCGCGCGGCGACGAACGCGACCGGACGGGCGGGGAGGAGCGGCGATGACCAGGACCGCCGCCCGCCACGAGATCCTCGCCCACACCGCCGACGTCGGACTGCGGGCCGAGGCTCCTGACCTGCCGACGCTCTTCGATGAGGCGGCAG
>JAKAHU010000059.1 GCA_021825385.1 Chloroflexota bacterium
CTTCGATCTCGTCGGACGCGACGGCCTTCTTCGACGCACAGGCACAGCTCGGCGTCGGCGCGGACCAGATCGCTCGGATGCTTCAGCGCCTGCAGCCAAGGATCGCGGGCTCCGGAGCCAGCATTCAACAGGTGTTGGGCATCGTCCGAGAGCTGTCCGGGCCGGGTGGCGTGGGCACGGGGTCGCGCGCGATCATGATGGTGGGGACCGTGCTTCAGGCACTACAGTCCCCTTCCGTGGCGGCGCAGAAGGCGCTGGCGGCGCTCGGGGTCACCACGGTCGATGCGCAGGGTAAGTTCCTAGGGTTCCCGTCCGTGCTCGACCAGGTCAAGGCCGCATATGATCGCCTCCCCGCCTCGGTGGCGGCGGGGTCGAAGGAGATCAGCAAGCAGACCCTCCTGCAGGCGCTCTTCGGGCGGCAGGCCAACATCGCGGCGGGGCTTGTCGAGGGCGGCGCGAAGGGGATCGCCGACAATACGGCGGCCCTGCGGGCCAACGGCACTGCAGCCCAAGCGGCCGAGCTCCAGACGACCTCGCTGTCGGGGATCATGCGCATCCTCAAGTCGGATTTCGACACGGCCATGACGGCCATCGGCGGGCCGGGGGTGCGGGCACTGTCGAGTTTCCTGAAGCCAGTCATCGATGTGGCCAACTCGGTCGCACGCTTGGTAGTGCAGTTCCCCGGCCTGTCGGCCGCGATCCTCTCGGTGGTCGCGGTGCTGGGAGGCTTCGTCGGGCTGACGAAGATCCTCGGTCCGCTGCTGGGCGGGCTCGGCATCGACATCGGCGCGGTGGCCGCCCCGGTGCTGCTCGCGGCGGCGGCGGTCGGCGGGTTCGTCCTGCTGGTGCAGAAGGTCCCGGGGATGCTGGAGCCGGTATCGGACGCGCTGACGCAGGTGGGGCGGTTGGTGCAGGGGCTCGGCCCGGCGTTCGGGCAGGTGGCCGCGGCGGTCGGCGCGCTGATCTCCGGCTCCGGCTCGCTGTCGGACCTCGGGACCGCCCTGTCGAACCTCGGCGCGGCGATCCAGCAGCAGCTCGCGATGTGGGGGCCGCGCATCGTCGCCTCGCTGGGGGACGCCGCGCAGGCGCTGGGGAGCTGGGTCGGGCAGGCCGCCCCGGTCGTGCTGGGCGCGCTCCTGACGCTGGCCGCGGGCATCGTCTCGTGGGCGGCCGGGATCGCGCCGCAGGTGGTCGCGGGGCTCGCCGACCTCGGCGGACGGCTCGCGGCGGCGGTGCTGATGGCCGGGGCGCAGCTGGCGGGCGCGATGGCGCGCCTCGGCGCGCAGGCCATCGCCTCGTTCGTTCGCAGCCTCGCCACCGACCCGGGCAGGATCGCGTCGAACCTCGGGAACCTGCTCAGGGGCGGGGCGATCCTCGGCGCCGTGGTGGTCGCGGGCGAGGCGCTGGGCGCGGCGTGGTCCGGCGCGGTGGCGATGGGGATGCGGGCGCAGGCCGCCATCGGCGCGGCGGCGTCCAGCATGGCCGAGACGCTGGAGCTGCGGGCCATGTACGCGCTCGACGCCATCGTCGGCCCGATCACGGCCGCCCTCGCGCCCATCGGCGCCGCGCTCGGCTCGGCGCTCGACGCGGCCATCGGGGTCGGCATGGCCGCGGCCCCGTTCATCCTCGTCGCGGCGGCGGTGGGGCTGTTCCTCCTGCTCCTCACCAACGCCAGCATCCGCAACACGGCCATCAGGGTCGGGACCGCGGTCGTCCACGCCATCGCGGGCGCCATCGCGGGCGCGGCCAACCTCGTCGGCAAGGCGATCCACTCGCTGCCCCTGATCGGCAACGTCATGGACATCCTCGGCACGGCGGTCGGCGCGGCGACCAATCTGGGGGCGAGCGTCGTCCACGCGCTGATCGGGGGGATCACGTCGCTGGTATCGGCGCTGGGCAACGCGGTCGTCCTCCTGCCGCTGATCGGCCCGATCCTGTTCGGGATCGAGCTGCTGACGGGCAAGGCCGACACCGGGGGCAAGGAGATCGGCTCGCGCGTCCTGAACGCCATCATCGACGGCATCCAGAGCGTCGTCGGGGCGCTGGGCAACGCGGTGACGGCGCTCCCGCTCATCGGCCCGCTGATCGGCGGGATCGAGTCGCTGGTGGGCTCGGCCGTGTCGGGCGCGACGAAGCTCGGCACGAGCGTGGTCGACGCCATCGCCTCGGGGATCACCGGGGCGGCCGGATCGGTGGTCAGCGCCGTCCACAGCCTGCCGCTGATCGGCAACCTCATGGACATCGGCGGCTCGCTGGTGGGGGCTGCAGCCTCGCTCGGCGCGCAGGTCGGCTCGGCCTTCGCCGCCGGGGTCGCGGGCGGCAAGGCGGCGGTCACTGCCCCTCCGCCTCCCCCGTCGACCGGCCTCTCCTCGCACATTCCCGAGGTCCGCGCCGCCGCGGCAGAGTCCCAGCGCCTCGCGACCCTCGGCGGCGGCTACGCGGGCTCGACCGGCGCGGAGATCGCGCGCATCCGGGCCGCGGCCTCCGCGGCGGCAGCCGAAGCCACCACCGCGACGAGCACGCACGCCGCCGCGACGAGCACGCACAAGGCGGCCACGAGCAAGGCGGTCAGCGCCGCGAACACCGCGGCCGGAGCCTACGCCAGCCAGCTCGCCTCGACCGACGCGGTGACGAAGGCGCAGCAGGCGCTCGCGGTCGCGCAGGCGAAGGCGGCCGGCCAATCGACCGCCCTGCTCTCGGCTACCGATGCGGTGACCAACGCGCAGGACGCCGTGGCGCTGGCGCAGGCGAAGCTCAAGGCCGCGGAGGAGGCCACCTACAAGTCCAGCACCGCGCGGATCGCGGCGGTGGACAAGGCCGAGACGGCGCTGGAGATCGCCACCACCAAGCTCGCCACGGCTCGCGAGAAGGCCGGGATGACCGCCTCGACCACGATGGCGCACGCGCAGTCGGCGGTCACCAAGGCGGAGCAGTCGCTGGCGACGGCGGAGGACGCGCTGGCGAAGGCGCAGGCGGCCCGCCGCCCCAACGTGGCCGCCGTCACCCGAGACGAGCAGCGCGTGACGACCGCGCAGACCAAGCTGACCGACGCGCAGAACGCGCTGGCCGACATCGAGCAGCAGCTCGGGATCGCGACCAGCGCAGCACAGCGGACGCTCAGCACCACCACCGTCACGGTCGCGGGGGCAGCGGCCGCGCAGGGCATCTCTACGGGCGTAGGGGCCGGGGCGATCCAGCAGGCCGCCTCGGGCGCACTGCTCGTCGCCGCCGACTCGACGTGGGCCTCGTGGCAGGATCAGGTCGTCACACTCCTCACCGGCATCGGCACCACGCTGGGATCGCTGCTGGCCGTGGTGCATCCGGTCCCGACCACCGCGCTCGTGACCTCCACGGGCGCAGCACCTCGCACGGTGACCGGCGGCCAGACGATCATCCGCATCGACAACCGCATCCTCCTCGACTCGATGGAGATGCGCCAGTGGGTGAGTCAGGTCGTCGCGGAGGACGAGCGCCGCCTCGCGGGGCCAGCGACCAGCGGGTCGGTCTACTGAGGTGAGCGTCAGCATCTACGTCTGGGGCACCACCCCGGCGAACCCCTCGTCGCTCGACTTGGGGAGCTGGGTGCAGTACGTCCCGTTCAGCACCGGGCCGAACGGGCAGAGCAGCCTCATCCGGGTCACCGAGACGGTGCCCGGCACTGGCTCGGCCCATCTGGAGCTGTGGGACCTGACGAACCAGATCAGCTTCGCCGAGCTGGCCCCCCTCTGGATCGTAGACGACGCCAGCGGCAACAACATCTTCACCGGCATCGTCCAGAAGGTAAAGGCATCCATCATCGCCACGTACCGCTACTGGACGGTGGACGCGGTCGACCTCAACTGGCTCACTGACACCACGCTGGTCGGCGTGCCGGACGGTTCGAACTGGGAGGTCACGTCGACCTCCAGCGGTCCGGTCGCTACCAACGTCGATCCCGCCGCCACCGCCACGAATCCGTGGACGCTGCTGCCCGCCTACTGGCAGTACGGCATCGCGGTCGACGTGACGACCTACGTCGACCGCACGATCTCGGTCCCGGGCAGCATCGAGCCCACGTTCGACCGCGTGACCCTTCGCAATGCTATCGACCAGCTCGCGGGCGGAGCGGGACCGCTGGTGACGTGGTGGCTCGATCAGGGCTCCGGACACGACTTCACCGGGACGGTGAACCTGCACTGGACGACCTTCGCCAGCGTGACGAACGTTGCGGTCATCGGGGCGGGCACGATCATCGACGGGTGGGGGTGGCTCAACGGCGGTCCCCTGACGATGCTCTTCCCCTACGGCCAGCCCAACGCGATCCCTGCCGGCGGGGTCTATACCGCGCCGTACGCCCTGACCGACACGAACCCCGACCACCTGACGAGCTGGGACTACGAGAACTTCTCGCTGGAGGTCGACTACACCGGCTACCGCTTCAGCCTGTATGTGCGGGGCGCGACCGACTACACCACCACCGTCACGGAGGTGTCACCCGGCCCGCCGCCGGTCTACGGCATCGGCGCGGTCGAGACGGGCGGCACCGGCTGGGTGGGCGTCTCCGGCGACGGCGGCAGCTCGTGGCTGAGCGACTTCTACGACGCGCCCAACGCCACCGACCACGCGGCCCGCAACGCGTACGGCTCGCGTGCGCTGCGCGCGATGCAGGTCCCCATCGTGCGCGGCACCGCGGACGTCATCGGCTCGTTCACGGGCCTCTGGCACGCCGGGCAGAGCCTCTCGGTGACGAGCACGCCGCTGGGCATCGCGAATGCCGACTTCTTCATCATGTCAACCACCACCACGTTCATGTCGGGGACCGACCTACGCCGGGTCGCGCTCCAGTGGGGGACGGCCGCGAAGCTGAACATGGCGCTGCGGGCGCAGGCGAAGAAGGCAGCCCAGACCGCCCCGCAGAAGGGCGCCACGTCCCAGCTGCCGACCACCTCCGCACCGAGCGTCACTGCCGGTCAGACGGCCGTCATCAGCACGCAGCTCGTCAACTCTGCCGGACAGCCGTGGCCCATCCCCGGCAAGGTCGTCAACTGGAGCTGCATCGTCTACGACAGCACCGGGACCGACGTGACGGCCACGACGACCTTCACCCTCACCCCGACGTCGAGCACCACGGACGCCTCCGGCAAGGCATCGACCACCTTGACGACCGACCCGGCCGTCACCGGCGTGTCCTACGTCGTGACGGCCACGACTCCGGCATAGAGGAGCAGCGCGCATGGCAGCCCCGGTCTACCTCCAGAACGCCAACACGCCCGTGCAGGTCGTCGACACCCTGATCGACGCCTCCGGCACCACGTACTACAAGAAGGCCGGGCCGGGTGCGACGCCCATCTCCGGCGTCACCGGGGATGCCGCCCCACACGCGGTCAGCACCCACGCCGGCGGGGCGGCGGTCGGCGCGACCGACGGGCTGGTGGCGATCGCAGCCAAGGACAGCAGCGGCAACGCGGCGCCCGTCAACCTCGACGCCAGCGGCAACCTGAAGGTCACCGGCTCGGGCTCGGGCGGCAGCACCGTCGTCACCGGCCCCGCGGCGTCGGGCTCGGCCGTCAGCGGCAACCCGGTCCTGACGGCGGGATCGGACGGCACGAACGCCCGCACCATGCTGACCGACACCAGCGGCCGCCCGCAGGTCGTGGGAGCGGCCGCCTCGGGAGCGGCCGCGGCGGGCAATCCCGTGCTGGCTGCGGGCTCTGACGGTACCAACGCCCGCAGCCTCTCGACCGACGCGGGCGGGCACGTCCAGACCGTCGTCGGCGGCGTGACTGACGGAGCCGGCACGTACGCCACGGCCCGCATCCCCAACGTATTCAAGACGGCCGTCGCCACCGCCGCAGGGAACACGGCAGCGTGGACGCCGACTTCCGGCAAGAAGTTCCGGCTGCTGCGCTACCAGATCGAGCTGACCGCGAACGTCAGCCTGACCGCGGGCGCGGTCATCACGATCTCGTTCCAGGACGCCACCACGGCCATGCCGATCGCCCATGACGTGTACGTGCCGACCACGGCGGTGACGACGACGGCAGGCGATGCGTACAACTCGGGCTGGATCGACCTCGGGGGACTGGGCATCCTGAGCGCGACCGCGAACAACGTCCTGAACGTGAACCTCGGCTCGGCGCTCGCCACCGGCAACTGCCGGGTGAACGTCGCGGGTACAGAGGAGTAGGTCGTGCCCATCGTCGGGACCAGCCCCGCGATCCACGTGCCGGCGGGCGGGGCAACCATCGTATTCCTGATTGACGGCGGCGGCTCGGCTATCTCGACGGGCATCAAGGGAGACGTACTGGTCACCTTCGCTGGGACCATCCAGAGCGCCACGCTGCTTGCCGACCAGACTGGCTCAATCGTGGTGGACATCTGGAAGAGCACCTATGCGGGCTTTCCGCCGACCTCGGGGAACTCCATCACGGGAGGGTCACCGCCGACCATCGCCAGCGCGGACAGCTCGCAGGACACCACGCTGTCCGGCTGGACCACCGCGATCAGTGCTGGGGACATACTGCGGATCAACGTCGCCAGCGCCTCGACGGTGACCCGCGTGACACTGGCGCTCGGGATCGCACGATGACCTACGCCTACGTCGCGAACTCCGGTTCTGACACCGTCACCGTCATCGACACAAGTACCAACACCGTCTCCGACACCATCACGGTCGGCGGCCAGCCGTGGGGCATCGCGGCCACGCCGGATGGCACCCACGTGTACGTCACGAACTCCAGCTATAGCGGCACCGTCGCCGTCATCGACACAAGTACCAACACCGTCTCCGACACCATCACGGTCGGCGGCTATCCCGAGCCCATCGTGATCACGCCGGACGGCAAGCATGCCTATGTCGGAAACACCAACGATCACACCGTCTCGGCAATCGACACCAGCACGCACAGCGTGATTGCGACGATCAGCGTCGGGGGAACCCCGGTTGCTCTGGCTGTATCTCCCGACAGTGCCCACGTCTATGCCGGGATCGCTACGACCAACCCCTTCGTCTCCGTGATTGCGACCGCCACAAACAGCGTAGTCACCACGTTCGGCGCGGGCGTCCTGACCGTAGGTCCGTGGCTCACTGTGACGTCAGACGGCAACTACATATATGCGTCACAGGAGGTTCTACCCGGGATCGTGAGGGTGTACTCGACGGCATCCTATAGTCTGGATGCAACGATTACCGTTCAGGCCGACCCCTTACCGATCGCCGCTTCGCCAACCGGCCCCTACGTCTACGTCGCCAATACCTGCGGAACCGGCGCAGGGGGCATCTGCCAGACGGTAGGCACCGTCTCCGTGATAGATACCAGTACGCAGAGCGTGGTCCAGACCGTCAACGTGGGATGGGGGCCTGACGGTCTGGCTTTCACGCCGGATGGCACGAGTGTCTACGTTGCCAACACTTCCGATGGCTCTATCTCAGTGATTGATACCGCAACCTACAGCGTCCAGACTCCAGTCACCGGGCTTCCCTACCCCAATGGCGTTGCCTTTGCATCTGGCCCCAAGGGCCATAACTGGGCGTGGATCATCGCATGATCACTTCGGCCAGCCCTTCATCGTCTCCGCCGCTTGCGGCATCCATCGTGATCAGAGCGCCGTCACCCGTAGCCGGACCCCCGGCTCCTCGCCGTATGACTTCACGCCGTGCCACTCGACGATCTGCGCGTCGTCGGCCCACACCACCGACGTGAGCGCGTCCCTATACGTGCGGCTCGTAGGGCTCGTACGGCTGACGGCGGCGGGTCCCGTCCTTGCGGTCGGTGAGTCGCATATAGACGGTGCCCCGGCCGGTGGGCGAGGATGCCAGCAGGGGCACGGCTCCGACCGACCATGCGAGGTCCACGAGCGCGTTCCACTCTCCTCGCGGCAATGTCCCCGACCGCTTGCACTGGATGAATAGGACGATGCCTCGCGCAAAGCCCACGAGATCAGTCGGGGACTGCGACCGCGGGGATCGCATCACGTAGAACCCGCGCCTGCGAAGGTCGTCTCGCGCGCGGTATTCGACAGCCCGGCCGATGCGGTACATCGAGCCGGTCAGGGCCTTTGACTCGATCACGGCGTCCCACTCGTCCGGGAAGTGCTGCTGCGCGGCGCGCCGAAACCCATCGTCAGCCCAGCCCTTCCGGGCAAGCCACTGACCGAGCCCGAGCGATGATGCCTTGAACTCGTCCAACACCAAGCGAACGTCGGCCTCGCTCATGTACTTCCACCGGCCAGCGAAGGGCTTGGGGTGCCGGACATCGGTGAGCCCCAGCCGCCCCGCCTGACGGGCGAGGAACGGGAGCGTCCGCCCCATCTCCTCTGCGAGAATGCCGGCGCGTCCGAGGTCGCGGTATGCGGTGTAGTCCCGCAGGAGTCGAGCGTCATCGTCAGGGGCCCAACGGCGGGCCTGCTTGCGCGGGATGCCGAGTCGCACGAGGCGTTCGTGGACCGACGAGCCGTGGATGCCGAGTGCCGCCGATGCTCTCTGGATGCTGCCCGTCATCTCGTAGGCGCGCCGGATCTCGTCGTCGCTGACGCGGCGAGGAGCACTCATTCAGAGTGCGCTGACGCGCAGCCGCACCCCCGGCTCGTCTCCGAACCCCTTCGCGACGTGCATCTCGACGACTTGTGCATCATCGATCCAGATAATACCAGTCAACGCGTCGAACGCGCGCGTCAACTTGTCTACGTCCGGCGCGGTCGTCTTGTGGACGGGCGCGGACGGGAGGAGCCCGTTCTTGCCGTAATGAGCTGACGGGCGCGGGAACGTGAAGCGAGCCTGTAGCTTTACGGGGCCGCGAATCGGCGGTCGCTCCCCCATCTGCATCTGTGCCTCCGTGGCGATCCGGTCCCGCCATGCACCGAGCGGCCCTCCCCGCTGCGTCGAGACGACCTGCGCCCGACCGGTCTTGGGGTTGACGAACGCGCGGACGGACCCCTGCGGGACGGGGATGCCCCGTACTACGACCTCAACTACCACCGCCTCGGCCACCGGCTCCGGCGGCACCAGCCCCAGCGTCACGTCTCACCCCTCGGCCGCGCCTGACGCGCTCCCCCTCAGCAGCGTCAGGCGCGGCCCGCTTCGTGATTCCAGTCAGTCGTCGGCCCGCCGCGTCAGGTCGAACCGCTGCTGGGGCTCGTACAGCGCGAACTCTCCCTCGATGTTGACCGGCAGGTTCAGGCGCCACGGCCCGGCGTAGTTCAGCAGGCGGTCGATCACCGAGGGGTCCTCCAGCAGCGGCGCGACGTACGCCGCGAGCTGGTCCCTCCCGTCGTCATAGCGCGGCATCGACAGCTTCACCCGCTGGGTGACCTCGTTCTCCACGTCGGCGTGGAGTGCCACGTCGAGCACGCGGATGCCGTTGCCGAGGAACGAGCCCGCGAACATCGCGGCCAGCGCGTGCTCCCCCATCAGGTCGGTGAAGCCGTCGAACGGGACGTCGAGCGCCACCGACAGCGTGGCAGTGACGTTGCTGACCGGGCGGCCGAGGCTGATGTTCCTGATGTGGGCGGGCAGCTCGAAGAACGACGGCCCCAGCTCGAACGGCGGCTCGATGACACGGCGCTCGCGCTCCAATCGCTCCACGGCGGCCGTCTCTCCGCCTCCCCACTCCTCCCCGGCGTCGTCCGGCAGCAGGTCCGGCTCCTCGACGACGTGCTTGCGCGGCATGACTGATCGCTCCTCTCTCTCAGCGGGACGGCGGCTGCCAACAGATCTCATCGACCCGGCGGCGCAGCCATACCAGCGGGTCCGTCTCGGCCTCGACGGGCTTCTTCATCAGTGGGTCGGGCGAGTAGGCGAGGGGCGATGAGCTGCCGTTCAGGACGGTAGCGCTACCATTCCAGACGGTGTATGGGCCGATGACGGTATTCGATCCTCCGTACCAGACGTCTCCTGCCGAGATCGCGGCGTTGCCGGAAACGAACATGTCAGGACCCATGACGATCCCCCTGCTCGATAGCGACACTGATGTCCGGGAGGCGCTTCAGGATCTGCCCTAGCAGGTCGCGCAGGTAGCCCTGCTCCTGCTCGAACCGCTCGCGCTGGAACTCCATCTGCTTGTCGAATGCGTCGCGCTCGGCGGCGAGGTTCTTCTCTCGCACCTCCAGCACGGCCTCGCGACGGGCCGCGTCGACGTCCTTCTTCGCCTGCTCGGCCTCGGCCTCCTGCCGCAGCCGCTCCAGCCCCACCTGATGCGTGACCTCGCGGAGCTTGCGGGCGTTCTCCTCCTCGATCCGCCCCTTCTCGATCCGCAGCGTCTCGATCTGCTCGCGGAGCTGGCGCTCCTCCTTGGTCCAGTCGCGCTGCTTGGTCAGCGCCGCGATCTCGGCACGCAGGTCCGACGCGCTGGCCCGGAGTTCCTGCACGGCCTCCGACAGCACGCCGCGCTCCCGATCAAATAGCCCCATGATCGCCCTCCTCATGCAGCCACGCCCATGCCGCGACCGCCGACTGGCGGTACGTCAGCGTCGATCCCTCATAGCATGATCCCACCGGGTGACCCGGCGGGGCCGTCAGGTGCTCGATCATTCCGTCTCCGCGAGGATACGGATCACGGTGCTGACCGAGAGTCCATATGCACGCGCGAGCCCGCGCTTGCTGACGGACTCGATAATCCAGCGATCACGGATCGCTGCGCGGATTGCCGGGTCGACCGTCGCAGCAGTCCAAATACCGGCGGCAGCCAGCACGCGATGGATCGACGTCTCTCCTACCCCGAACCGTCGAGCAAGGCGTCGCTTCTCTCCCCACTGCGGTCGGTATTCAAAGAGGATCGCGGCGCGAACTTCGCTCGGAATATCGAGTGCCTTTGTCCGGCCTCGCGCTTCACGCATCCTCCGTGTCTCCCGACGGGCTGCCCGGCACTCCGCACACGCTGGTTCCCCTCGTCGAAGATGCGCTCGATAGCTACGCTCGCCGTACCCACCTGCCGGGGAACAGCATGGTGACGTGGGGCGACGCCTCCGGCTCGCGAGCGCCGTTCTGAACTGGCTCTGGCGCCGCAACCCCAACCACGGCCGAAACGAGTGATACAGACACTCGATCTTGTTCCAGCCGTAAACAGCCGCCGTCCAGAGCGGCTTTCGCCCCACCCCGATACGGGGACCGTACACGCGGGCTCCCGTGATCGCAGCGAAGCGCCTCACCGTATCTTCGTCGGTCATCCCGAGCCTCAATGCCGCTCCGCCCGTCCGCTGTGCATGGACCGAGCCCTCACCCTCATAGAGACCGGCTGCCCAGATGAGATCAGGCAGTACAGCAACGTTCAGCGGTATGCCCGTCAGGTCGTACACGGCGTTCACCAGTCCATCACTCGGGGGCCAGACGCAGCAGCACGGCCCGCACCTCGCCGCACTCGCACGACTGCGCCACCGCCTGATGGACTCCCCGCAAGCTGTCGAGCACCGGGTCGTCGTGGAGCTCGACGATTCCGACCGCCTGCCAGCAGTGCTGGTGAGGCTGACTCACGATCGTCAGGGGGGCCAGCGGGCCCGCCTCCTCCGGCGGCACCCGGCCGCTCGGCTTCTCGTAGATGTGCTCGTCTCCCGGCTTCGGCTTGTACCGCAGGGCATCCGTCACGCTCACCGCGCACCTCCCGTGATGTCTCGTGCCAGCTCCAGCAGCGCCTCGTCCGCCCCTCCGCGAGCGGCGAGCCATGCCCGCAGGCGCTCCTCCGGCCCGACCCTCGCGGCCGGACCCTCGTTCTGTCGCTGAGCCTCGCGCACCGTCACGTCCGTGCGGACGTAGTGTGCGCCCGCGGCATACGCCTCGCGCTCCAGCCTCGCCCGCCACGCTGCCTCGGGACGACGGTCGGCGTCCACCCGAAGGCGAAGCATCGCACCACGGATCGAGTCGCTCCATGCCTCAGGGGGATGCGGCAGGTCGTTGTACGGCGCTCCCGCGTGATAGCTCAGATCGACGGTGCGGACGGGGCGTGCCGGGAAGTCGACGGCCCTGACGCGCGGCTCCTCACCCCGCGCCACGTCGACCACCAGCGCGCCCTTCGTCTGCCCCTCCTCGCTCCAATCCCAACACATCGGACTGCCGCAGTACCACGCGTTCGCCCGGAGGCGCTGGCGCGCATGCAGGTGCCCTAGCAGCGCGAGGTCGTACCCCGCCAGCGCGTCCACGGGGATCGTCACGTCCCAGCCTGAGCGCATGACCCGCTCCGCCCCTAGCGATGCCCCGGCGACCGACAGGTGCCCGACGTAGATGGTCGGGTCGGGGGACTGCGCCTCGGCCGCCCACGCGTGTGCCTGCCGCTCGGCCTCGCGGCTCACCGCCGCCTGCCGCTCCCCCACCGTCCCACCGACCTCGCCGTCGAGCGAACGCGGGTGCGGGTACGGCTGCGCGCAGACCTGCACCGTCCCCGCGGCGGTCGCGACGGGGAAGCGGACGGGCTCGGTTGCCACGTACACGCCCGGCATCTGCACCGCCTGCAGCCAGCCCAGCGTGTGTGACTCGGCATCTCCCACCACGGCCGCACCATCGTGGTTTCCGCCTACCACCACCAGCGGGCAGAGACGCGCGATCCGGGACGCCGCCTCAGCGACGGTCCGTAGGTCGGCGGGTCCAGGCCGGCGCGTGTCGAACGTGTCCCCCGCCCACACCGCGAGATCGGCGTGCTCCAGCTCAACGAGCCGGACGAACCAGTCGAGGAAGTTCCGGGCCTCTCGCACGCGGCTGTTCACGCCGCCCTCCGGCATGCCATAGCGCCCCGAGCCGAGGTGCAGGTCGGACATGGCGACGACCCTCACCGGATGCTCACGTGGACGATGGCCCACGTCACGAAGCTCGCGAGACTCAGCACGCCAGTGACGCCCAGCAGCGTCACTACCACGGCGAACCCCACGTCAGTCGGCTCGTTGTTGCCCCTCTTCGGAAGCAGGGGATCGATGACGAGGGTAGCCCCGAAGGTCATGATCGCAGCGACGATCAGGACCTGCCAGACGACCTCACCCGCCGTCGCGGACCCGTTCACGGCTGGCCCTCCCGGTGCGGAACACCACCGCGGGGCTTCCGACTGCCCTTACCCCGGGTCCCCGGGTCGCGTGGTGGCTTCTGGCGGGGGTACGCGCCCCACTCCGGCGGCCAGTCGCGCTCGGAGTCGAGGTACTCGCTCGCGGGGTTGATCGGCCGCTCCGGCGGACGATGCGCCCGTCGCGCCGCGACGTCGTTGTTGTCGTACCAGTCCTCGGCCCCCATCGGGCGGGCGCACCACGAGCAGAACGAGCCCGCCGCCTCCCAGCGCCCGCAGGCCGGGCACGTCTGCTCCAGCCGCCGCAGCTCCAGCCGCTTCTCAGTCATCGCACGCGCCCGTAGGACCGCCTAGGAGCCTCGCTCGGCCCCCGGGTGGTGTGGTACGCCATCCCCGGGGCAAACGCGCGTCCTAGGGGGGTTCCTGCGTCCGTGGAGGCCATCTCAGTGACCGCCCTCCAGCAGTGCATCCACCCCTGCCGGGTCACGCCGTGCTGGGCGAGGATGCCCGCGATCTCGCCCTGCGACTTGCGGGCATCGACAGTCGTGCCCTCGGCGTAGCGGCGGGGCTGCCGCGCCGTCACTCGGGCACCGGGAGCGGCGGTAGCCCCAGCGCTCCCCGCACGCCGTCGATGCGTCCCCGGAGACCGCCGGAGAGGAAGTCGATGCCGAACGCCAGCGCGCTGCCGCGCTCCATGCTCGCGTTTGACCGCGGGTTGCCCTCCAGCATGTCGAGCCAGCGGCGCAGCCCGGCCTCGTCGTCGAACCACATGGCCGTGTCGCGCATCTCCCGCTCGATCTCGGCGTCCGAGCGGCCGTCGGCCTCCCAGCCGTCGCAGCCCGAGCACGACCCGTACCACCACTCGTAGAACGACCAGCGGCCGTCCTTCTCGGCGAGGATCGTGGCGTGGCCCTGATAGTCCGCCTCGGAGTCCTCCCAGCGCACGTCCCAGTCGCCCCATACCTGCTCGGCGACGTCGCCGTACCGGCAGCGGCTCGCGGTCGTGTCGGCCCACGCGGTCATCAGCGGCTCCCCTCGTCCGGGTCGAAGCCTCCCAGCACGTCGATGTCCCCGGCCGTCTCGACCGGCGTGACGCTCGCCGCCACCACGGCGTTCTGGCGAGCCTGCCACTCGCCCTCCACCCGCACCGTCGCCCCGTCGTCGAAGCGCGGCAGGGCATCCTGCGTCGGGCGCGTGACGATGATGCGGGCGGGCTCGTCCTGCCCCTGCACGGCGAGGTGGAACAGGATCGCCCACCCCTGCGGGTACTGGCGCGGCGCGAAGTCGCCGTCCTCGACCACCACGTGCCCCGTCAGCGAGACGTGCCGCGTCTCCGTCCGGGCCGCCCGACGGCCGCGCTGCTCGTCGTCGCCCTCGCGCATCTCCTCGGCCGGAGTGACCTCGTACCCCGCGAGGGCCATGATCCACGAGTACTGCTGGCGGAACGCCCGGCTGGTGGCGCGGGTCACGGCCATCGAGCGGCGCGCGTACTCGGCCCGGCTGCACCACGGCCGGTCGTCCTCCATGCCGCAGATGGCCGACGCGCGGCCGATCACCGTGTCGTCGGAGAGGCGCACCAGCTCGACCCACGCCTCGTACGACCCGTCCGGCTGGCGCGCCACGCTGATCTCGCGCGCCACCACGTTGTCGAAGCGAGCCACCGTCATCCACGCCTCGACGGTCGGGAACCGCTTGCCGCTGATCACGGCGAACAGCCTCTGGCGGTCCACGATGTCCTTGAGGGCGGTCGCCATGCGCGTCGCCAGCGCGACGATCTCCTCCGGCTCGCGCGTGCGAGCCAGTCCCATCACCTGCGGCGGGACGGGGACCAGCGCGCGCTCCTCGCGCACGTCGGCCTCGATGATCTGCTCTGCGGTCACGTCGTCTCTCCCTTGCTGGTCCTCGGTCGCAGCCACTTCCCCGTCACGGGGTCGCGCTGCGGCTCGTGGTCGCGGATGGACGCCACGCGGGGCGCGCTGATCCCCAGCTCGGCCCCGACCCTGCGGAGCGACCAGCCAGCGGCCAGCAGCTCCAGCACGCGGGCGCGCCTCGCCAGTACCTCGTCGAGGGACAGGACGGGCTTTCCGGCGGCATGACCCGCCCCGCTTCCCCACGTCCTCGGGTTAGTCACGGCAGCTTCTCCAGCGCGGCGAGGGCCTCGCGAAGGCGAGGCATGTAGTCCGGCGGCAGGCGCCGCAGTTCCTCGGACGCCGCCTCCGCCACGGCGACCAGTGCCGGAAGGGCACTCAGCACCATCGCCGCGTCTGCTACGGATACTTGCCACAGGTCGCCAGCATCGTTCTCCAGCCAGATCGGCAACGGCGGCGGTTCGTCTTCGGCTAGGGCCTCGGATCTCCACGGGCCGGAGATGTCGTCATCCCACAGTTCCCGCAGTCGCTCAATGGTCATGGTCGCTCCCTCGCTGATCGGTCCATTCTAGCCAGACCGACCGGCTGCGTCAATGAGTAACTGCGCGTCACCGCATCCCCCAGCAGGAGGCGCAGCGCGCCTCGGTGACGGCGTTCTCCAGCGCCGGCCATGACCCGTCCGTGTGGGACACCCCGACGTGGACGGCGTACAGGACGCGCCGACGACGGCAGGCCGGGCAGCGCACCCGGGTCGGGCGCCGCACCACCCGCACGTCGACGGGGACTTCCAGCTGCGCCCGAGCCAGCGTCGCGCTCACTTCGCCAGCTCCGGGTAGTACTTCCGGAACAGCGCGCGGGGCAGGAACGGCTCCCCCAGCCGCCCGTCGTCCGCGAGCGTGGCGAACCCCACGATGTCGCCGTACGGCTTCGCCCGCAGCACCACGACCCGGCGGCCCCTCGCCTCCTCGGGCGAGCCCAGCCGCTCCACGACCGCCATGACGTAGGACAGCCCGTAGGCGGTCCCCACGCGCCGCTGCTGCACCGGGTCCCACTCGTCCAGCTCGGGCAGAC
>JAKAHU010000320.1 GCA_021825385.1 Chloroflexota bacterium
CGGGGCCGCCCGCCGCCAGGTCTTGCGGGGCGTGACCGTGGACCGAGCGGCGTTCGCCGACCTGCCGATCCTGGTCATCGGGGCCGGCCTCGACCGGTACGTCCCCGAGTCGGCGAGCGAACGGCTGGCCGAGTGGCTGGGGGCCGAGTACGAGCCGTTCGGGGCCCATTCGCACTACGGCCTCGTGATCGGCGAACAGAGCTACCTCCAGGTCGCCGACGCGGTCCGGGCGTTCCTCGAGACGCACCGGCTGTAGGAGGGCCGCCTGCTCGCCTGCCTGACCGGACGAGGCCCCGGTCCTCGGGGTTCGGCGGTGCCCGCGCTTGCCGCGTTTCGGGGCGCGCTGGTATCATCGCGGCCGGTCCGGCGCCCTCTGCCGAGCCGCGAGGCCGCATTCGTCTAGAGGCCCAGGACACCGCCCTCTCAAGGCGGAGATCACCGGTTCGAATCCGGTATGCGGTACCAACCGAACGTCCCGAACGCCCCCGGACCGCGCCCCGGGGGCGTTACTCTCTCTGGGCGTGCCGAGGTTCCCGCCGGGCCTCGAGTCGCGTCGAGGTCGAGCCGCCCTGCCGCCACGGAGTTCGCCCATGCAGCCGTCACCCGAGCGTCGCCTGGTCATCCTTGCCGAGGGCAAGTTCGGGCCACACGACGGCAAGACCGCCATGGGCGTGATCCGTTACGGGCGCGACAGCGTGGTCGCTGTCCTGGACTCGACCAAAGCCGGGCGCAGCGTGCGCGAGTTCCTCGGGCCCGGGCCGCGCTTCGACATCCCGTTCGTGGCCACGCTCGACGAGGCGCTCGCGCTCCCGAACCGGCCCGATGCGCTCCTGATCGGGATCGCGCCGACCGGCGGCAGGCTGCCCCAGGAGTGGCGCGACACGATCCTGGCCGCGATCCGGAGTGGGCTCGACATCCTGTCTGGTCTCCACACCCTGCTCGCTGACGACCCCGAGTTTGCGGCCGCAGCGCGCCAGGCCGGCGTCCGGATTGTCGACTTCCGCCGCCCACCCGAGCGCGAGGAGACCGCCACCGGGCGACGGCACCGGGCCGGCAGCCACACGATCCTGACCGTCGGTACGGACTGCGCGATCGGCAAGATGTCGGTTGCGCTCGAGCTCCGGGCGGCGGCGCTCGAGGCCGGCTTGTCCGGAGTCTTCGTCGCGACCGGCCAGACCGGGATGATGATCGAGGGCTGGGGGGTGGCCGTGGACCGGGTGATCTCGGACTTCCTGAACGGGACCTGCGAGTGGCTCGTCGAGCAGGCCGAGGCCCTCGGCGACTGGATCTTCGTCGAGGGTCAGGGCTCGCTCGACCACCCGGCCTACTCGTCGGTGACGCTCGGCCTGATCCACGGCACGACGCCCGACGCGATGGTCCTCGTCCACAAGCCCGGTCTCGAGTACCACGACTTCGACCACGATCCGTCCGTCCGCTTCCCGATCGCGCCGCTGCCCGAGACGATCGAGATCCACGAGCGGGTGGCGGGCCTGGTCCGGCCCTCGAAGGTGGTGGCCGTGGCCCTGAACACCTCGCTCTACCCGGACGAGGGGGAGGCCCGCCGGATCATCGCCGAGACGGCCGCCCTGACCGGTCTGCCGACGGACGACCCGGTCCGGTTCGGCGCCAGGTACCTGTTCGAGGAGATCCGTCGCGCCGTGGAGGGCCGGGTGTGAGCTTCACGATTCGCCACGAGACGATCCTCACCCCGTACCGCGACCCGTTCCGGATCGCCCGGACGCACGGGGCCGGCGGTGGCGCGACGAGCGTCCTGCTCGAGCTGCGCGACAGCGCCGACGGACCCGACGGGCCGGTCGGGCTGGGCGAGGGCTATCCCGACGCCTACTACGGCGAGACG
The DNA here is from genome assembly GCA_021825385.1 of Chloroflexota bacterium. Taxonomy (GTDB): domain Bacteria; phylum Chloroflexota; class Limnocylindria; order Limnocylindrales; family CSP1-4; genus JAKAHU01. Next base: position 1,859 of record JAKAHU010000320.1, read on the forward strand.
CCCGAGACGATCGCGGTCGTCTTGCCGATCCTGGTCCGGGCGGTGGAGCCGCACGCCGACGGGCTGCGGGGCGGGCTGGCCGAAGCGCGGGCGGCGCTCGAGGCCGCCTCGACCGCCATGGACGAGGCGATCCGCCATCACGGGGCGGCGAAGTGCGCCCTCGACATCGCCCTCCACGACCTCGTCGCCAAGCGGCTCGGCATCCCCGTCCACGAGCTGCTCGGGATGTCGGCGCAGATCCCGCCGACCGACTTCACGATCGGGATCGACGAGCCCGCGGTGGTGGCCGAGCGCGCCCGGCGGGCGGCCCGCTTCCCGGCCCTGAAGATCAAGGTCGGCGGTCCGTCGGACCTCGAGACGCTCGAGGCGGTCCGGGCGGTCTACGGCGGCCCGATCCGGATCGACGCGAACACCGCCTGGGAGCCCGAGGCGGGCGCCCGGCTGATCCCCGAGCTGGTCAGGCTCGGGGTCGAGCTGATCGAGCAGCCGTTCAAGGCCCACCGGCTCGACCAGACCCGCTGGCTCCAGGAGCGCTCGCCGCTGCCGATCGTGGTCGACGAGAGCGCGGTGACGATCGAGGACCTCGACGGGCTGGTCGGCGTCTGTGCGGGCGTGAACGTGAAGCTTGCCAAGTGCGGCGGGGTGGGGCCGGCGAAGCGGATGCTCGAGCGGGCGCGCGGGCTCGGTTTTCGCCGGTTCCTCGGCTGCATGGAGGAGACCTCGGTCGGGATCGCGGCCTCGGCGGCGGTCGCCTCGCTCGCCGACTGGGTCGACCTCGACGGCTGCCTCCTGCTCGCCTCCGACCCGTTCGAGGGCCTCGAGCTGGGCGCCGACTGCCGCTGGATCCTGCCCGCCCGGCCGGGCCTGGGGGTCGCCCGCCGGTCGGCCTGAGCCCGCCGGAGGGTGGCGGAGCGCCCCCCGCTCGAACGCCCGTTCGTGTGGATAAGTTGGTGGACGAGTTCGTGGACAAAGGACCTTCCGGCCGCCCCGCGGGCCGCCTACGATGACTCCTTGACGGTCGGGCGGATCCCGGAGGGGGATGCCGACCAGGGAGGGTCCGGGGCGACGGCAGGCCGCATGCACCGCGGTCTCGTCGACGACCCCAACGAACGCGGGCAGGCAGGAGGGCACCTGATCGATGGAATTCGTGCGCCAGGCTGACCAGGGTCCCTCGCCCGAGGCCGTCGACTTCATCCGGTTCTGCTATCGACGCCGGCGCGTCGGGTGGCCCGAGATCTACGACGAGATGTGCGCGGTCGCGGGCCGGGGCCTGTACCGCGGCTGGACGCACGCCGACCTCTCCGACCACGGGATCAGGTTCAGCCTCTTCGACCTGCCCGGCCTGGCCGCGCTCGTCCGTCGGGTGATCGCCGACGAGGACAGGTCCGGGCGCCTCGGGCGCGTTCAGGTCCCGTCGCGAGCAACGGGGGTACCGACCGGGTCCGGCCGCGATGGCTCGACCGAAGAGCGGACCGGCGAGGCGACCGGGGTGCTGGCGATCGCACCTGCCGCAAGCTGACCCGGCCCGCCGCGCACCGCGGTCGCGGGCCGGCC
>JAKAHU010000060.1 GCA_021825385.1 Chloroflexota bacterium
GGCGGCGTGGGCGGCGGCGTGGGCGGCGTCGGCGGCGGCGTCGGCGGCGTCGGCGGGGGACATCGACCTCGTGGCGCTCGCCCGGAAGGCATGTGAGGTGACGACATGACCACAGCGGGTCGAGGAAGGTGGTACTGATGACCGGCTGGATGGCCCCCGTCGGGGCTACGGTCGAGTGGCGCACGCCGCGCAGCGTGTTCGACGCGCTCGGGCTCGACTTCGACCTCGACCCGGCATCCCCGCCCGGCGGCGTCCCGTGGATCCCGGCGGCCCGGTTCGTGGACCGCGAGGAGGACGGGCTGTCGATCCCGTGGACCGGGCGCGTCTGGCTCAACCCGCCATACGGACGGGACCTCCCCCGGTTCGTCGGCCGGATGGCGACCCACCGCAACGGCGTGGCCCTCCTGCCGTCGCGGACGGAGACGCGCTGGTGGCAGTCGACAGCCCTGACGGCGGACGCGGTGTGCTTCCTCGACCGGCGCCTGCACTTCGTTCGGGTCGACGGAACGAGTGGCCGGAGTGATCACCCGTCGTGCCTCATGGCGTGGGGCGCGATGTCGTATTCGGCCGTCGTGCGGTGCGGGCTCGGGTGGACGGTGACCCGGAACCGACTGGCGCCGCGATGACCGACCTCCTCGCGTGGGCCTTTTGGCAGCGGCACCGGTGGTACTGGCGAGAGGACTGACGACATGACCACCCTGCTCCCGATCGCGCGTCGGCGCGTCGCATGAGGAGGACAACGATGCTCTACAAGTTCACCGGCGCAGACGGCTCCTCGACCAACGGGGGTTGGGGCCGCTGGCACCTCGGCCGCTGGCGGACCGTCAGCGGGCCGCTCCTCCCCTGTCGCCGCGGCCTGCACATGTGCCGCGAGAAGGACCTCGTGCTGTGGCTTGCTCCTGCGCTGTGGGAGGCCGAGGTGGACGGCGAGGTCATCGAGGCGGACGACAAGGTGGTCGCCCGCAAGGCCCGCATCGTCCGCCGCGTCGAGGCGTGGGACGACCGCACCGCCCGCCTCTTTGCGGCCGACTGCGCCGAACATGTCCTGCCTCTGTTCGAGGCCGCCCTCCCCGGCGACGCCCGTCCCCGCACGGCCATCGAGACGGCGCGCCGCTTCGCCAACGGAGAGGTGACCAACGAGGAGCGGGCCGCCGCATGGGCCGCCGCACGGGCCGCCGCAGGGGACGCCGCAGGGGCCGCCGCAGGGGACGCCGCAGGGGCCGCCGCAGGGGACGCCGAGCGCGAGTGGCAGACGGCCCGACTCATGGCCTATCTCGCAGGATGACTCCCGCGGAGGCCGCCATCCGCGAGCGGCATTGGCAGGTACCACTGTCCGGCGTGACGCTCTGCGGTCGGGATGAAGAAGTCTGGCCCTGCGACGCCATACAGGCCCTCGCCCTGCTCGACGCCGAGCGGGCGGAGGTGGCGCGGCTGGACGTGGCGCGCGCCGATGCGTTCCGGCGGGGCCGGGAACGGGAGCGCGCCAGCATCCTCGTGGCGGTGGAGGAACGCCAGCACTCCGACTTCGCCTCCGAGGGTGGAGTCCTCGTGCGGCACGACGGACCGGAGCGGGCGTGGATAGAGGTCGCCGCCGTGCTCGCCGCCATCGAAGGAGCCGACCGTGACTGACACGGACCGCCTGCGCTCGCTCGCAGAGGCGGCGACGCCGGGGCCGTGGGAGGTGCAGGACGAAGGGCAGGCTGACGGACTGTCGGTGGTCCGTCTCGAACCAGACCTCGGCTATGCGGCAGAGGTCATATGGACAGATGACGCTGACTACCCCGACGAGGCGCGCCCCGACCTCGCCGCCTACATCGCCGCCTGTTCGCCCGACCGCATCCTCGCCCTGCTCGACGAACTGGGCGCACTGCGGGCGGTGGCGAAGGCGGCGCGAGAAGTCAGCCTGCGTCCTTTCGGGACCGGCGCCATCGGCGCACAGATCGACCTACGCGCCGCCCTCGTCCGGCTGGAGGTGACGAAGTGAGCCTGCGTGACGCCCTCCACCGCGAGACGTGGCTGTCTCATGGTCTGCCGCCGGAGGCGGAGTGCGGCTACTGCGATGGGGTCATCGCTCGCCTCCGCGCCCGTGGCGTCGTCATCTTCGAGAGCCGCGAGGCGCTGCTGGAGGAGCGGGACGCCGACGCCATCCTCGCCGACCCCGCCTTCCGCGAGGCGCTGGTGGAGGCGGTGGCGGATGCGCTGGGCGACATCGACTCAGTGGCGGAGACGGACCGATTGTGGCGGGCGATGGGTCCATGGACGCTCGCCCGCGCCATCGTGGACCGGCTGGTGGAGGTGCCGCGATGAGCGTGCGGTTCGGTCGTCGCCTTCCGGTCGTGGAGGTCATCTGGTTCGACTGCCTGCTCTTCACCGGCGGCTGGGAGAGACACGCCGACGTGATGCGCCAGCGCCGGCAGATCCGCCAGCGGTCGGTCGGCTACATCCTCGCCGATGACAGGGCGGGGATCCTGCTCACCGGCTCGCTGAGCCAGGGCGGCAACGTCTTCGGGACGCTCATGATCCCACGGGCGCAGATCAAGCGGGTGCGGCGGCTGGAAAGGCGGGCCTGATGGGCTACGGCTTCTACTTCCTCGCCGACGGACGCCCCGGCGGGTACGTGGTCGAGGCCACCTGCGACCGACGGGGCTGTGACGCGGAGATCGACCGTGGGCTCGGCTTCCTTTGCGGGTACCAGCCCCACGGCCGACTGTCCAATGTACCCGGCTGTGGTCGCTACTACTGCGACCGCCATCTCGGCGCAGTGGGGCCTCGCGGCGCCTGTCCCCATCGTGGCGTGAGGGCATGGGGCAAGACCCTCGCCTGCATGGAGGTGCGTGAAGACTGGGAGGGATGGAAGACGTACTGCACGAACCGGGTCGGCCACGCCGGGCCGCATTGGGCGGACGACTCGTGAAGCCCCTCGCCCTCGCCGCCTTCCTCGGTGCCGCCTTCATGGCCGCCGCCGCCCTCTGGTGGGTGACCTTCCGCCACCACCACCGGGAGATCACAATGCGCCCGGACTGGCGGGAGCCCGAGGACGGCGTGCAGCCTCCCGATCCGTACCCGATGGGCGCAGCCGAGATGGCCGAAGTCCTGGCGGGCTGGCAGCGGTCGCGGGCGACGGGGCTGGCGTGAGCACTGACGAAGCCGGCACGATCCTCGCGATCGGGATGGTCATCAGCATCGCGGCCGGCGTGCTGGTCGGCTGGCTCGTCGCGCGAAGGGTCGCACCGCGCGAGTGACGCGGTAGAGTGGGGAGCATGAGCGAACAGATGGAAGGGGTCCTCATCATCGGCGGGACCTCCGCGGCCATGGCGGTCGTCTTCGGCCTTCTCATCTACGCGGCCCGCCGAGCTCCGGCCGCCTGGGTCCGCGCGGTCTGGCTCGCCGCCATCGCGCTCGCGGCGGTCGCCGGATACGCGGGCAACGAGCTCACCGGCGCCGGGATCGCGGCGGCGCTCGTCGGGATCCCGTACGTCATGTGGGAGAACGGCCGCTAGGGCTTGCGCGGCTCCGGCCGCGCGGTACGATGTGAGCGACGGTTCTGCGCGACCGCAGACAGGAGATGACCATGCCGATCCCGAGGCCCACCGGACCGCCGGCCCGCCTTGACGAGGAGACTGGCGGCCTTCTGTGGCCGTACGCCGCGACCATGGCGCGAACACAGACGGCCGACGCTTCACCGCCCCCGATCACGACGAGCGCGCGGACAGCTCTCGGCCGCATCACGCCCCGCCGGATCACCGGCCGGGGCAGGCGGGGTGGATCGCTCGCCCCGGTCACCCCGGCCCCCGGGCCGGGGTGGCCCGCCGCACCTGCCCTGGCGATGCTCGATCCGTCGACACGGATGGCGGCTGCCGCGACTCGTGCCCAGCAGGCCATCGGGGCGACCCCGCCGCCGACAGCTCCCGGCCGGTACGACGCCACCTCGACGGGGCGTGACTTCTCGGGGGCTCTGGGTCAGATGGTCACGGCGGCGGCCAGGGGCCTCCGCGCCTGGCGCTGATGGATGGCCCGCATCCCGGAGGACGATTCCCCGAAGGGACGGATCCGCAGGATCTCTCTCCCGAGGGTGCTCGAGCGACCAACGAGGACCGCGTTCCTGGTGATCCTCGTGTTGGCGGCGATCGTGTGGGACGAGTCGGTGGTCCGAGCGGTCGCCGTGGCGATCGCGCTCGCCGTCTTCTACGGCGCGGGCTGGTCTGATGGCCGGCGGGACGGGCTGGTTGCGCTCATCGGCGGACGAGACGCTCGCCGAGCTCGACCGGCTCCGCGCGAGGGAGGCGGAGAGGAGGGCGACTGACCTCGCGAAGCTCGCCACGATCGCGGCAGGGCTCGGGATCGGGACGGAAGCGGAGCCCGACCCCCCCTCGGCCCCGCGAAGGACGCCTCCGGTCGACGGGTCCGGTCCCCGGAGCACTCCGGAGGCGTCCTTCCCCCTCCTGCCACGCCGGACGACCCACGGCGGGCCCTACGGGGCGTCGATCATCGAGGCCGTGGCGGAGAGCGTTCGGAGGCCGACAGATTGGTAGCCCCGACGATGGCCGTGCGGGCCGACCGCTGCCGCATCTGCCGCTCCGTGGCGTACGTGGAGGACGTGAACGCACGCCTGTTCGACTCCGAAGGGGTGCCGAAGCGCCAGTGGAAGGCCGCGGCGGACTACCTGCGCTCGGTCGGGGTCTCGGGTTCGTACTCGACCCTCGTGTCCCAGCTCCAGGGACACCAGAAGCACGTCGCGCAGTACCTCGCCGGGGCCCCGGCGGCTCCGGCGGCCGGCGGAGTGACCCGGTTGACGGTCTCCGACACCCCCGCTGACTGGCTCGACGTGAACCAGCAGGCCATGAACATCGGCCTGGAGGCTCTCCGGGGGCTCGCCGGGCGCCTCCAGTCGGGCGAGCTCGAGGTGAAGGAGGAGATGGAGCTCGCGCGGCTCGGTCTCGGGGCCGCCCACAAGCGCGGAGACCACCTGACACGAGGGAAGTTGCTGCGTGACCAGGCAGAAGACCTCCTCCGGCTCGCGTCCGGCTACGACGACGACTCTCCCTGACGAGGTTCGGGGCTGGATCCGGGCCGGGAGGACCGATTTCGGCCTCTTCTGCCGCGAGGGGTTCGGAATCGAGCTCCATTCCGCTCAGCTCGAGGCTGCGGACGCGATCCTCGCGGGCGAGCACGCCTACTTCGTGCTCTCCTGGGCCAATCGGGCGGGCAAGACGACCCTGATCGTCCTCTCACACCTTCACGCGCTGTTCTACAAGCGCGGGATGGCGAGGCCGCGGACCGACGAGGAGCAATCCGCCTGGGCGAGAGAGGACTACCGAACCCTCCACGCCGCTCCGCTCAACGAGCTCGCCGGGAAGGCCCACGCGGAGCTCCAGGAGATCCTCAAGGGGACCAGCAAGGCGCAGAAGAGGCCGGACGGCACCCGCAGGAAGTGTCCCCTGGCCCCCTTCTTCGTCGCCGCGCGAGAAACGAACGACGCCGGGCAGACACACATGACCCTTCGCTGCGTCCTGCACTCCGCGGCGACCGACTTCCGGTCCACCGAGGGCAAGGCGGGGCGCCTCGAGGGCTCGGCGTGGCGGTACATCACCTGGGACGAGTGGCCGCAGACCGAGAACAAGGATGACATCCGCTACGTGCTCTACAACCGGCTCACGAACCGCGCCGCGGACTACGAGGCGCCGATCGTGCTCACGGGGACGATCACCCCGGAGACCGAGCACATCGCCAAGGAGTTCCTGGCGAAGGCCGAGGACCGCGCCGACCCCGACTGGTGGGCGAACCACGCCGCGCGGAGCCTGAACCCCACCACGTCGGGCAAGTCACTCGCCCGGGCCGCGCGAAACCTCGATCCCGAGGACTACGCCCGCGCCGTGCTGGGGGTGCCCGGCGGCGTGAAGGGCCGCGTCTTCCCTTCGCTGGTCATCGACCCGGTGTTCCGCTCCGATCTCCCGCGCTTCCGGCCCCCCGACCGCCACGACCCGCCCGAGCGGGCCTACGTCCACACGTGGGACCTCGCGATGAGCGAGGCCGACAACGTGGGGGTCGTCCTCGAGGTGCCCGCCGGATGGCGCTTCTCGCACACGGACCCCATCCTCGGCGCCTCTCTCCGGGTCATCCCGGGCAGCCGGACGCTGACCGACGACGAGCTCGTCCACGCGATCGAGAGCGACTACCTCGTCTACGGCGGCCGGGTCGTCGTCGATGCGACCGACGCCCACGGCAAGAACATCCACCGGACCCTGCGTCGCATGGGGATCCCGTGCCAGGAGTGGGTGGCGAACGAGCGTGACCGACGCAACGTACGGCGGAAGGACGAGAGCATCCGCAACGCGCGCGCGATCCTGACCGAGGGCATGGTGTTCCTCCGCGACAAGACAGGCGAGGTGGTGCTCGACGACGACGGCGTGCCCCGGTTCGATCCGGCGCTGCCGTTCGGTGCGCTGCGGCTTCCGGCCGCCTGGTCGATCGTGCACGACCAGCTCTCGATCCTGCGCGAAGAGGACGAGCGCCAGCGCAAGGACGCCGCGATGGCGCTCGTCCAGGGCCTCGACTTCCTGTACCGGATCCGCCGCGCGAAGACCCATCAGGACACCCCGCTGAGGTTCGCGGTGTTCGCCGGCGCGCCGGACTTGTCTGCCCGATAGCGGACGGCTACCCTAGGTGCGGCAGTACCCGCACCGGAGTCGTCATGCGCAGGGGCACTCTCTCGGCGGCCAGCCTGCTTCCGTCTCCCGCGAACGGAGCCGGCTTCCTGGACTCGCCCTACGTGGTGGGCGCCGACTCCCGCGTCCCCCCCGTGGATTGGTGGTCGCAGATCGGCTCCAAGCCCCAGCCCCCGGAAACGCCGCCGGGGCAGCCGGGCGAGCTGGACTGGCTGGGTCGGGGCACCGAGCGGGATCCTGTCTGGCAGCACCTTGCCGGCGACAAGACCTGGTGGGACGCGGGCATCGCTGCCGTGCGGGCCGGCACGAACCCGCAGGCCGTCCCGGCGTGGCCCGAGATACGGGCCTTCCTCGGGCGCGCTGCACAGGGGCAGCACAACAAGGTGGCCGCGAAGTACGGCCGCACCGCGTCGGGCGCCGTGGACTACACCCATCTCGCCGACGGATCGCCCTCCGGGCTTGACGCGCAGGGGCGGGCGCCGTACACGAACGAGGGGGCGCTGAACCCGGACTACACCGGCCCGGGCGTCCCGGGGCAGGTCGGCGTGCCGGACGTGGCACATGCGCCCGAGTGGTCCGCGATGTACGAGGCGCAGGTCGAGCAGCCGGAATCTCTCCAGCTCGAGGACGGGAGCACGATCCCGAACCCGGCCTACCAGGGGAGGTTCGGCTGGCATCTCGGGGACACCCCGCCGCCATCGACCGTCCCCCTCACGCCCGAGGAGGCGTCGCAGTTCGGAGCGGCGATCCAGACCCTCGACGGCTACATCGCGAACCTCGAAGGGGCGCTGCGGAAGTCGAAGGACCCCAAGAAGACCGCGGCCATCCAGTCGAAGCTCGACACCTACCGCAAGCGTCGGGACGACTACGCGGGGCAGGTGGCGAACGGGAACCCGAGCCCGGAGTGGACGCGCGCGCCGGTCAACGACATGGGGGCCGTCCCGCTGGTCGACGAGACCGGGGCCCTGCGGCTGAACCCCGACGGGACCGTGGTGATGGGGAACCCGAGCGGGTCCTTCGGCTTCGACGCCACCCCCGGCTGGGGCACGTCGATCGCCCCGGCGGTCTCCACCGCGACCCCAGCGGCACCCGCCGCGTCGAGGGTGCCGACCGACGCCGTGATGAAGGCGCAGAGGTACCTCGAGAGGTCCGTGGCTGCGCGCGCGAAGGCCAGGACCGACGCCGAGCGCAGGCGGCTCGACGAGCAGATCCTCACCTGGTCGCGCCACATCAGCGAGTACCTCGCACGCTAGGAGACCGAAATGGCAGTCCGTCGCCTCACCGTCACGCCGACCATCGCGGGCCTGTACTCAGCGAACGATGTCCTCGGCGGCCTCCTCACGTTCGCGGATGCCGCGCAGGTCGCGGGAGGCGGGGGGAAGATCCTCGCGGTCGAGATCGTGAGCAAGATCGCGTGGGTCAACACGGACCTCCTCATCTACGACTCCGCCCCGACCGTCCCGGCCGACAACGCGGCGTCCGACCTCGCGGCCGCCGACATCGGCAAGGTCGTCGGCCCGGCCGTGTTCTCCGCGTCGACGGCGTTCGGCGTCCCGAACGTCGCCGTCCGGGAATACAGCCGTCTCGGCTACCAGTGCCGCGGCGGGAAGGCCCTCTACGGCCAGCTCGTGACGCGGGGTGCCCCGACATACACGGCAGGTGATCTCTCGGTCTCGATCATCGTCGAGACCGAGGAGGGCTAGTGGACCTCTCCCGCGAGGCTCTCGACGCGCGGATCGAGGGCCTTCGAGGCGCGTACACCGCCTACGGGTCGCTCCTCCGGGAGCGCAACCGCGTCTACCTGCGAGCCTACAGCCCGCCCTTCGAGAGCAAGCTCGCCGAGCACGACCAGTGGCCGGAGAGGATCAAGGCGGCGGAGGCCGGGCACACCCGCTCCTCCTACAACATCACCCGGGCGGTAGCGGACATCTGGACGAGCCTCGAGGCCGGGGTCTTCCCCACGTTCCGCTGGTGGGAGCAGTACGTCCCGACGCCCGTCCCCACGCTCGACGAGGAAGAGAACGCCCGGACGCAGAGTTCCTACCGGGCGGGCAAGCTCGCCGCCCGCCAGCTCGCGACGCTGCGCGAGCAGACGGTCAAGCGGCACGTCCGCATGTCGCGGATGGCCCGCCACTACTACCGGGCCATCCGGCGCAAGAACATCTACGGGCACTCGTGGGTGAAGACCTGGCCGGATCGCTCCCGGCAGACGTTCCGGATCGAGAGCGACATCGACAACAGCACCGTCTATCCGGTCTGGTCGGCCTGGGACAGCAGCAAGCTCGACGCGATCCTCGTCGCCTACCGTCGCTCGGCCCGAACGGTGGCCGCGCAGTACCCGGGTTCCGTGAAGCTCGAACGAGACGGCATGTCGGCCGAGGGGTCCTCCTACTACGTCCCGACGAGCGGGCCCGCGGTGGACATCGACCGCCAGTACGTGTGGGTGGAGGACTACTGGTGCCTTGACGAGACGCTCGATCAGGACGGCGCGGTCTCCGCGTCGAAGGTCGCGAACGCCGTCCGGGTGAACGGGAAGATCGTCAGCCACGAGATCTACGACGACTGGCGGGCCATCCCCTACGTCTACTTCGAGAACGCGGACGAGCGCGACCACTACGGCTTCTCCGACGTGGGGACCGTGCTGTCCATCCAGGACGGCCTGAACCGGATGCTCTCGCAGCAGCAGGATGTGATCTTCGGCGAGTCGAGGCCGCGCTTCAAGTACCGCGGCGACGCAGACAGACACATCGACCTCACCACGGAGGAGGTCGTGTCGCTCGACATGGACGAGGACATCGACCAGATCCGCGTCAGCCTCGACGTGTTCCCGACGCAGGTGCACGGCACACAGCTGTTCCAGGTGCTCGAGATGGCGACGGGCCTGCCGCCGGCCGTGTGGGGCAGGATCCAGGCCGCGCAGAACTCGGGGCGGGCGCTCGCGACGGCATGGCGCGCCACGGCCGCCCGGCTCTCCCCGCGGCTCGACCGCACCAAGCAGAGCCTCGACGACTGGATCTCGATGTGGCTCGACTGGCTTGAGCTCTACGAGTGGGACGGGGCGAAGACGGTGTTCCGGGGCAACCGGGACTTCGAGGCGGACTTCCCGAACCAGGAGCCGCGCGATTTCACCGAGGTGACGCTCGACGCCGCGAACAAGCTCAACGCCGGGATGTGGGACATCCAGGCGGCGATGGAGGCGATCGGCGTCGAGAGCCCTGACGAGATGCTCGAGCGCGTGCGAGCGAGCTATCTCGACACGGTGCTCCACCCGGAGAAGGCACAGAGCTTCCTCCTCCTCACGCGGCTCCAGAACCAGATCGAGATAGAGGCGCGGCAGGCCGGCCTCCAGGAGCAGGCCGCGCAGGCGCAGCTCGCGCAGATGACATCCTCGGTTCCGGGCAACGCCCCGTCCGCCGGCCCCGTGACCCCCGAGCAGCAGCAGGGCATGGCCGAGCAGGCGGCCGTCGAGCAGGCGGCCACCGCCGCCCCGCGGCTGTCCGAGGCGCAGAACGCCCCGGCAGGCGCCCCTGGCGGGCCCGCGGGGGCATCCCGGCGGTACGGCACGCTCGTACAGGACGGCAAGGCGATGAACCGCCTCATCGACCAGGGGCCGCTCTCGTGAAGCCCGGGGTTCCGCCGCCCCGGCCGAGGGTCGCCCCGGCCCCCGTGTCGCAGCATGTCGGGCCCGGAGAGATCCCGAGCGTCCACCCGCCGAAGGTGCTCCTCCCGGTCGTGGTGGGGAAGCGGTAGATGGCGCGCAGCGGGGGCTTCGGCGGCTCGGTCAACCCGTTCGGCAGCGGCTCCCTCGGCTCGTTCGGCCAGTACGACATCGGGAAGGCGGAGGATGAGGCGAAGAAGGCCGCGACCGACAAACAGGACAACGCGGCTGCCCTGGAGCAGTACCGGACCGCGGTCGATTGGGCCAACGGTGATGCGTCGGACGCCGAGTATCTCGCCTCGCTGCGGGCACAGCTCGAGTCCACGACCGACGAGATGGCGCGCCTCTCCATCCTGAACAAGATCCACGACGCCGAGTACAGCATCGGCTACGCCCAGGCTCAATCTCGCGGCCTCGACGCCCTCATTGCCTTCGAGCAGCGCACGCTCGCGGGGATGAACCCCGGGAACTACCGGGCGCTCGGGCTCCGGGCGTCGATCGCGTCCCATCTCGCCGACCGTCGCAGCCGTGACTACTCACGGGTGGTCAGCGCGTACAACGACGGCCATCTCAGCACGGAGCAGCTCGTCGCCTACGCCGCCCGGATGGTCCGAACGATCCCTCCGGACGCACCCGACGCCGACAACTGGCGCTCGACCCTCGCGGACCTGACCGACCGGCTCGCCTCCGAGAAGGACGCCGAGAAGCGCCAGGACGTGCAGAGGGGCCGCATCACCGACGAGCAGTACCTGGCGTACATCACGAGCCGCCGGGACAGCTACTCGACCGTGAGCCCGAAGTGGGACGACTGGAACCGCCAGGTGGAGGACGTGACGGCGCAGATAGCGGCGAACCACATGGCCGCCGCCGATGCCGCGTTCTTCCGTGAGTACGAGCTCGGCCACAAGTCGGACGCCAGCTACCTCCTCTATCTCAAGCGCCGCCTCGACGGCATGACCGCGACCGATCCCGACCGTGCGCGGTTCGAGAAGGCGTACCAGGACGGGATGTTCTCGCTCGCCGAGGACAAGCTCCGCTACGACGTGGAGCACGGGAGGCGCCCGGCGTCGGACATGGTGGCCTTCCTGCGGACGTACCAGGCGACCCTGAACCCGGGCAGCAAGCTCTGGCGCGACACGCAGAACGCGATCGAGTCGTGGCGGAAGGCCGGCGGGTCGAGCTCCGGCGGGGGCGGAGCCGCGTCGTCGAAGGGGATCGGGGCGGGCGGCACGGGCACCGCCCCCGTCACGGGCGTCCCGGGAGTCCCGGTCCCGAAGATGCACGGCAAGGTCGTCCCCGCGCCGCGGCAGTCCCTCACCGTGGCACTCACCGACCTCGGGCAGACGATGGCCGCCCTCGGCGCGCCGGGCGTGAAGTCCCGGATTACGAACAACGCCGGCAAGGCCCTCACCATGAACATCGACTCCCTCACCGGGGCGCTCGAGCGCGGCCAGGCGTGGTGGCTCTACTCCGACCCCCGCGATCCGAACACGCGGACGAAGGAGCTCGACCCGTACACCGGCGAGTGGACCGGCGGCTGGGTCCTCGGCACCCGCTACTACAAGGTCGACGACGCATCCCTCGCCGAGCTCTGGCGGATCAAGAGCACGTTCCTCATGCAGCAGAGCGAGAACGCCCGCCTGACCGGGAAGTCCACGGCCTACCTGTCGAAGCGCCAGGAGGCGCGCGAGGCGGCCGCGCGGGCGATCTCCATCGACGTGACGGTGGGGCTGCGGGCGGTCACCGAGGACGCGAAGGCGAACCGCGCCGCGATCGACGTGGCGATCGCGGGCAACGACCTCCCGAACGCGCTCGCCGAAGCTCTCCGGATCGACGCCCTCACCGACTACGCGCTCAACGACCTGTACTCGCCCTACGCGAGCGAGGAGGCGCGGTCGGGCCTCGAGGCGCAGCGCGACGACCTTCTCGAGTTCGCGCCTCTCACCGCCTACAACCCGGCCTCCACGACGATCGAGTGGACCGACGCGAACGGCCAGCGCCATACCGGAACCATCACGTCGGTCGATGGCGACCCGTCGTTCGCGGAGGCGGCGCGCGCGGGTCGGTTCGCGGTCACGAACGCGGTCCTCCTGCCCGGCTGGTTCCACACGGTCAACGCGGGAGGGGACGGGAAGGACGGCCTGCCGGGCTGGGGCCTCATCCACGACGACGACGTGGAGGATCTCGGCCTGCCGCCCGACCAGGTGCCGTTCCTCGCCGGGCAGGGGTGGCTCGCGATCTCGACGACCTTCGGCGACCAGGTGGTTCACAGCTACGCGAAGATCACGACGCCCCGGGTGGCGACGCCCGGATCGCACGATCCGAAGGACGTAGACTCCCCGGCCCCGCTCCTGCGTATCGACACGACCGATGACACCGGGCGCTTCTCCGCCGGGTCCTTCACGCTGCCGACCTCGGCCGTCGCGCGCACGGGGTCGGTCACGATGATTCGGTTCAGGGGTGCCGACGGGACACCCGTGCGCGCCTTCACGCTCGACGGCAAGACGTGGATCCGTCCCGAGGCCGGTGACCTGCCGATGCTCGGGTGGAACATCCCGTTGAGGGTGAAGCGCAACGCCGACGGGTCAGCGTTGCTCGTCGACCCGGCGGGAACGGCCATCTTCGCCGCCGACGCAGCGGGGAACGTGACTCCCACCGAGGCGTACAACCAGTCCGCCGCGGGCGCGCTGGCGTGGCGCGGGCAGAACACGCAGACCCCGATCCGCGTCTGGTCGGCCCCGCTCGGGCGGTACGTGAGCGTGTGGAACACCGGGGGCTACAACACCGGCGGCGAGGCGATGGGCCAGTTCGTCACGCCGGACGGTCAGGTGGTCGCCGGCTCCGGCGGCGTCTACGGCGGCGTGTGGCACACGGTCACGACGATCACCGCCGACCCCACGACGGGCGAGGTCAACATGACCCCGACCGCGGAGCAGTGGTACCGCCAGAACAGCCTGCCGGCGCACCTCGACGACTGGATGGAGTCCACGTACGCGCGCAAGCTGACCCGCCCGCAGGGTCCCGCCCAGGCCGCAGCCTGGGACAACAGCGACGCGGCGGGCTCCGCCGCGCGGCTGGTGGCCGAGGGGGACGTTCAGCGGGCGCAGGCCGCGCAGGCCGCTGCGCGGGAGCGGCTGCGCACTGCCCGGTTCGCAGAGGAGCCGGTCACCAAGCGCGCCTTCGACACCCGGGCGGAGCTCGGGGCGGCTCGGCGCGAGCCGCCGGTCGTGGCCCCGCGGCCAACGGCGGGCGACCTCATGCAGCGCAACGCGGTCCTGGCGGCCGAGCTCCGGGACAGCACCGGGAATGCCGGGGTGCGCCAGGAGGCCCCGGTGGCCCTCCCGAAGATCTACCGTGCCCCGGCCGCCATCCGGCCGTTCGCACTCCCGAGCCCGGCGCTGTATCCGTCGCCGATCCCGGCCGCACCCGCCGCGAAGCCGCCGCAGCTCGCGACGGTCAGGAACGCGAGCGGCGCGACGGTCAAGAAGGCGACCCTGGCGAAGCCCAAGCCCGTCGTCCGCAGGGGGCAGACCGCCGGCGTCAGGAACAACGTGATCGCGAGCTGACCGATGGGCGCCCTCCTGTCGAAGCTCGCGAAGGGCCCGCTGTACGCGACCCCCGGCTACAAGCCGCCGGTCTACAAGGCGCCCAAGAGCACGTTCACCTCGGAGTTCGGCCGCGCGTACAACGCCGTGAACCGGCCCTCCCTGCGCCTCCCCGCGAGGATCGCCGGCTCGGTCGGCGTGACGACCCCGGTGACGCCCGCCGCCCTGCCGCAGCGCTTCAACATCAAGGTCCCGTACTCGTCGCAGCCGCCTACCCCTGTCGGCGTTCTGCCGCTGCCAGCCGTCCCCGGGGGCTCGCCATCCGGTCAGCAGGACACGCGCGGCGATCTCCTCGGGAGCCTCGGGGCGGCGTGGGGCGACGTGATCAGCGGGCAGGAGATCAACCTCGGCAACGTGACCATGTTCCTCGCGGAGCGCCCGTTCGTGCTCGGGTCGGCCTTCGGCGGTCTCGTGACCGAGGCGCTCGCCGATGCGCTGGGGATGTCGAAGGTCGGCGACCAGATGAAGGACGTGTGGGCCGCAGCGGGGGATCAGGTTGCGGGCGTCGCCCGGTCGGCAGCCGGGGTGGCCGCTGCCGTGCTCGATGGGGCGGGCAACTCGTTCCGCGACTCGTACCTCATCAACCGGGCCGACTTCGCCCGTTCGCTCGCGGAGCCGTCCCTCTCGGTCGATCAGGTGGTCGGTACCGTCTCTGGCCCGGACGGCTTCCGGCTGACGACGCAGGTGCGACAACTCCGCTTGCAGGGGATGTCGGAGCAGGCGATCCGGGCGGTGCTCTACGACGCGGTGGACCTGCCGGGCGACGTGAAGCAGTCCATCGTGGGCGACCCGAAGGTGAGCGTGTTCGACGCGCTCGAGAAGGCCGGCCAGGCCCGCCAGTTCGCCTACGGCGACGACCTCGGGGCGCAGGCGGCCAACTTCATCGGGCCGATGGCCGGGCTCGGTCTGGACTTTCTCGCCGGCAAGGCGGCCTTCACGGGGACGAGGTTGCTCGTGGGAGGCGTCGCGGCCGGTGGTGGGGCCGCCGCCGGGGCCGCCGCCAGGGTGCTCTCGGTCGGCACGGCGGCCGCGGGGCAGGCACGGATCGGGATGCGGGCGGGGGGCGCTCTCATCGCCGCCGGGACCGGCATCTACGCCACGACCAAGGTCATCGAGGCGGTCGAGAAGTATGCCGGCGCCGAGGCGGCCTACGAGTTCACGAACCGGACGCTCTGGACGCGGCCCCTCTCGGACGACCCGGCGACGTGTTTCGTCGGGAGCCTGATGTTCACCGGCCTCGAGGGTCTCTCGTTCCTGCGCAAGGTGATCCCACAGGGAGCCCGCGTGGCGACCTCGGCGGCCATCGTCGCCGCGCGGGCTCCGATCGTCGCCGGCGCTCGGGTCGTCGGCCGCAAGATCCCGCTCGTGCGGGGCGCCCTCACGACGTGGGAAGACGTGGTGATGGATCGCCTCGCCTACATGTATGACCCGAATGACCTCGCGCGGGGGCGCGCGTTCGTCGAGAAGTACTACGTTCGGCCGATCACGGACGCCGCCGGCCACCCGATCGCCGGTCCGCTCGACCGCGGCATGATGTCGGATGAGGTGGTGCAGACCGCCATCGACCTCGTGATGGAGAGGCTGCCGCCGGAAGGGATCGCGAAGTACGCGGTCATGAAGCACGGGATCGACCGTACCGAGCTGTTCGTGAAGGATCACGTCGACGAGATCGGCCGACTCATCCGCGAGGACCCGAAGGCACTCGCGCGGCGCTGGCGGAACGAGTCGTGGAACCACCGCATGGCCGACACCGGCGTCCCGTTCGACGGGGATGCCGCCGGCCTCATCGCGATCGAGTACCACCGGGTCAAGCGCCTGACCTACGAGCTCCGCACGGGGCTCGACGCCGTGCCCGGCATGGTC
>JAKAHU010000061.1 GCA_021825385.1 Chloroflexota bacterium
GAGGGGCCAGCTCGGCCTCGACGAGGCGTTCCGCCACGAGAGCATCGTGGACACGGTGTTCACGGGCCGGCTCGTCGGGGAGACGCGGGTGGGCGCCCGCGCCGCGGTGGTCCCGGAGATCACGGGCACCGGCTACGTGTACGCGCTGGGCTCGTACGTGGTTGACCCCGCGGACCCATTCCCGGAGGGGTTCACCGTCGGCGACATCTGGTAGCGGGCGCGGGCGCGGACCTACGCGCACAGGACCACCAGGTCGAGGGCGAGCGGCTGGCCCCAGCTGCGGCCCGAGAAGGCGAGCGTCGTCAAAAGACCCAGCCCGTCGGTCCTCGCGGACAGATGCCAGTCGGAGGCAAGGAGGCCCTCCTGTTTGGCCTGGCTGGTGAGCGCGCCGCTGTTCGCCGCGAAGCTCCCGGCCGTGCCGTAGGGCTGCAGCGTGCCCTGCCACAGCGCGACCGCCCGTACCCGTAGGCCAGCGGGCAGCATGGCCTCAGGCGAGATCGCCACGGCCCGTGGCCTCGCCTGGCTGAACGACCAGCGCCCGGCCGTTGATCATGGCCCGTGCCGTGGAGCCGTCGGGGGCGTACTCCGTGATGAAGCTGCTCTCGGGAAAGTCGAGCGTGAAGTGCCCGGGGTCGGGCACCACGCCCCGGCCCACGCCACCCAGGTGCGTCAGGCCGGGCAGGCCGTGCAGATGGGCGACGAAGCGGCACGAGCTGGCGAAGCCTGCGACCGTCGCGTTGGGGTCGAAGGGCTTGCCCGACGCGGAGGCTACCTGCGGGGCCGAAGGGGAGCCCGCCGGTGAACCACCAGCCACACCCGGCTGGATCGAGGGTGAAGCGGTGGGGGTAAGGTCCACCGCTCGGATCGTCATCGCCGCGACCGGTGCCGCTGGCGGCACCGGTCGCGGCGGTCGCGCCCGAAACGAGCGCCGCCGTCCCGATGACGCCACCACCCGTCGCGATAGACACCGCCACAGCGATCGCAGCGATGACACAGGCCGTTGGCTCCCCTGCGGTCGGACGGTGCCACTTTCGGGCGGCCCGCGAGCGGGAGCCGCACTCCGTCCGTGGGGCCAGGGGACCCGACCCGCACGGCTCTGGTACTACGTTGCTGGGCCGGCGCGTTGCGTCACCGCCCGGCCCAGCCGACGGACTGCGCGACGCCCTGAGAGCAGCCGGATCACGAGCACGATCAGGACCAGGACGAGCAGCAGGTGGATGAACCCCCGCCGATCGATCCGATCAGGCCGGGCTCCCAGAGCACAACGAGAACGACGATCAGGGTCCAGAGCATGGGCACCTCCGTGGTTTCGGCCGCCGCTCCCCGGTGCGACGGCATCTGGCTGCACCATAGGCAGGCGGGCCCGGCACGGACGCGCACGTTTGCCCCGGGCCAGTTGCACGCTCGTCGCAGGATCTGGCCGCCCCCGGCACGGCAAGATCGGGCGGAACCGGCCGTCAGGCCCCCAGCCCCATCAGCCGCCGCACCGGCACCAGCCCCTCGACGGTGATCTCCGGCCCGCGGACCAGCGCCTCCGGGGTCAGCAGCAGTGCCTGGCTGTGCTGCCATTCGCCCGGCCGGCGCTCGACGCGCCGCATCCCGTTCGGCCGGTAGCCCACCTTGCGGCTGACGGCCAGCGACGCGGGGTTGTCCACGAAGGCTGCGGAGGTGATCTCCCGCGCTTCGAGGTGGTCGAACAGGAACGCGCACATCGCCTGGCGCATCCGCGTCCCGACGCCTGTGCCCTGGTGCGCGCGACCGAGCCACGAGCCCGTCTCGCCCGTGCGCGTCAGGAGGAAGTGGTGCGTCCGGAAGCCCTGCGTGCCCACGATCTGACCCTGCCAGCGGACGGCGAGGTCGAGCGACCAGTCGTCGGGCGAGAACGCCGAGCGGACGCCCCAGTGGTACTGCGCAAAGCTGGTGGCGAACTGCTCCGGCGGCGTGTCGGTCCAGGGGTGGCTGAACGGCATCAGGTCGGGCGGGTGAACGCCGCGGCGCGCCAGCTCGATCAACTCGGCGATCGTGTCGTCATCAATCCCGTGCAGCACCAGATCGCCCGCACTGATCCGCAGGCCGAGGACCGGGAACGCATCGACGATGCTGGCCATGCGCCGCAGTCTAGCGGAGCAGGTAGCGCCGGCTCAGCGGGACCTCGGTGACGGGGGCAACGGCCAGGTGGCGACCGGCCAGCGACACGGCGCCGGTCCGCACGTCGATCTCCACCGGGGCAGTCGCCCGATTCGCGTGCAGTGAGGAGCGGGAGAGCCCGCGGACCCCGCTGACGGGGACCAGCGTGCGTCGCGTGGCCAGACGCCGCGCCAGGGCCGGGCGGTCGGCGGCGCCCGAGACGAACGTCAGGGCGACCGTCGGCGCGGCGTGGGGCGTGCCCGCCCAGTCGGGACGGTAGCGCGTGGGCTCGGCGCGCTCGAGCGAGGCGTTGCCCTCGCCCAGCGGACCCCACGCCGGGAACCCGCCCTTGAACACCCATTCGGGCTTGATCCCGAAGAACCCCGGCTTCCAGAGCACGATGTCGGCCAGGCGGCCCGCCTGCAGCGACCCGACATGGCCGGCGATCCCGTGGACGATGGCGGGCTCGAGGGTGACCTTGGCCAGATAGCGCAGGACGCGCGCCGTGTCGTCGCGGTCGCCCTCCGGCGAGAGGCCCGCGCCCGTGTCCTCCGGCAGGCCGGGGATCCCGTCAGCCGCCCCGCTCCGGCGCCAAGCCTTCATCACGTGCGCCAGCTGGAAGGTCCGTCGAACGGACTCGCCGATCCGGCCCATCCCCTGCGAGTCGGAGTTCACGATGGAGATCGCGCCCAGCTCGTGGAGCGGCCCCTCCGCCGCCATCCGCGCCTCGAGCACCCGCTCCCGGACCAGCTCCACGTCGCCCGGCACGGACCACGACAGGCCGTGGTTGAGCACCGTCATCGGCACGTGCTCGACCGCGGTGTGGACGCCGAACGGCAGCGTGGGCGTGGTAGACGAGCACAGGATCGACGGCTCGCGCACCAGACCCAGCAGGTCGGGGACGTGGCCGCCGCCCGTGCCCTCCACGTGGTAGGCGTGCACCGTCCGCCCCGCGATCGCGGCCACCGTGTCCTCCAGTTCGGCGGACTCGTGGAGCCCGTCGGTGTGGAGGCTCACCGTGACGTCGCGGGCGTCCGCGTAGCGGAGCACGTAGTCGATCAGCTCCGGGTACGCGCCGTTGTCCTCGTGGATCTTGAAGCCCGTGGCGCCGGCTGCCAGCAGCGCGTCGAGGTGGCCGTCCTCGGCGGCCCGGGCGCCCGCCTGCATGCCCACGTTGATCGGCCACGCCTCGAGCCCGGCCAGCACGCGCTCCATCGCGTACGGCGGCTCCTCGAACCCGGCCGTGATGAACGTGGTGACGCCGCCCGACAGCGCGGGCGCGAGCAGTTCCGGGTCGATGGTGTGGACGTGCGTGTCCACGGCGCCCGGCGTGGCGATCAGGCCGTAGGCCATGTACGGCTTGGTGTGCGGCCCCACGACCAGGTCGATCCCGTCGCTGATCTCGCCGCTGCCCGCCCGGCCGATCCCCGCGATCCGGCCGTCCTTGATGCCGATGTCCGCCTTGACGACGCCGATGGCCGGGTCGATCACCAGGGCGCCCGTGAGCAGGATGTCGAGCTCCGACGGGCCGGCAGCCCCGTTGTCCTGGGCGATGCCGCTGCGCAGGTTCTTGGCGTAGCCCCAGACCGGCTCGTCGCCGCGCGCGGTGCGATCCTCCTGCACGCGCACCCACAGGTCCGTGTCGCCCAGGCGCACGCGGTCGCCGGCGGTGGCGCCGTAGCGGGCGCGGTACTCCTCGGCTGAGAGGCGACTCACGGTGCTGGCTCCGAGGGGGCGGCTGGCGAGGGGGCGGCATCCGCGGGGGCGGCGGGCGCCTGGCCAAGGCGACCGGCCATCCGCACCAGGCGGACCGTCTTGGTCTCGCCCGGCTCCCAGCCCACGTAGGCGCCGGCGGGGACGTCCAGCCGGAACCCGCGCGAGACCTCGCGGTCGAACACCAGCCGGCGGTTGAGGCGGTGGAACGGGAAGTGGCTGGACACGCGGATCCGGCGCCGGGACGTCGACGTCACCTCCACTGCGATCGCCTCGCGACCCGCGTTGACCACCACGTCGGCCGGGTCGCCGATCACGAGCGCCCCCGGGCCGAACGGGTCGGCGGGCTGGCCGCGGTCGAGCGGGTCCACGAGCGCGATCACGCGCGTGCCGTCGCCGAGCAGCACCTCGAGGCGCACCTCCTCGAGCAGCTCGCGGACCCCCGGCATGACCTGCTCGGGCTCGACGGCACCACGCCCCGCGGCCTCCACCTCGGCATAGGTGCCCCCGGCCCGGGCCGCCTCGAGCATGGCGTCGCAGATCAGCGCCACCGCCTCGGGGTGGTTGAGCGCCACGCCCGCGGCCCGCCGCCGCCGCGCGAGCTCCGCCGCCGCGAAGATCTGGAGCCGCTCTTCTTCCCAGGGGATCAGCCGCATGGCCCGATGCTACCGGTCGAGCCGGTCGCCCGCCGCGCCCGCCCGTCCCGGGGAACCGTGCTGGCCCCGGCGACGTCCGGGACCCGATTGCACACGCGCCCGAGGTTCACCATGCGCCGCCTGCCCGCTCTCCTGCTCGCCGCCACGCTCGCCGGCGCCTGCGGGGCGCCGTCCGCCCCAACCCCTTCCGCAGGCCCGTCGGCCTCCGCCGTGCCGTCCGCCCCAACGGGCTCGCCGGCCGCCGCGGGTGGAATCGAGTTCGTGTCCGCGCCGGGGATCCCGCGCCTGGCGACCTCGACGGCCGCCGCGGCCAGCGCCGGTGCGGCGCTCAGCGCCTTCGGCCTCGATCTGCTCGCGCGGGTCCGCACCGCGGACGGGAACGCGGTCGTGTCGCCGGCGAGCGTGGCGCTCGCCCTGGCGATGGCCCGGGCAGGCGCGCGGGGCAACACCGCGACGGAGATGGACGCGGTGCTGCACGGCCTCGCAGCCGACGCGCACGCCGACTGGGTCGCCAGCCTTGACGCCGCCCTGGAGGCCCGCTCGGGCACCTTCGCCGACCAGGCCGGCAAGCCGCAGCAGGTCACCCTGCGCATCGCCAACACCAGCTTCGCGCAGCAGGGCCTGCCGCTGGAGCCCGCGTACCTCGACGCGCTCGCTGCCCGCTTCGGAGCCGGCGCGGGGCTGGCTGACTTCAAGACGGCGCCCGAGGCCGCGCGGTCCGCGATCAACGCCTGGGTGGCCGGCCAGACCGAGCAGCGCATCAAGGACCTGCTCGGGCCTGGCACCGTGGACGACACCACGCGCCTGGTGCTGGTCAACGCCGTGTACCTCAAGGCGGCCTGGGCGAAGCCGTTCGACGCGACCGCCACGTCGGACGCGACGTTCACGCGCCCGGACGGCACCACCGTGACCGCGAAATTCATGCAGTCCGGCGGCAGCCTCGACTACGCGGCCGGCGCCGGCTGGCAGGCGGTCCAGCTGCCCTACGTCGGCGACCAGCTGGCGATGCTCGTGATCGTCCCGGACAGCCTCCCCTCCTTCGCGGCGGGGCTCGACACCGCGGCGCTGGCCTCGATCGCCGGCCAACTCGCCCCGCGCGAGGTGAACCTGTCGCTGCCGCGCTTCGGCACCGAGACGCGGGCCGACCTCGCCGCGGTCCTGGCGACGCTCGGCATGCCGTCGGCGTTCAGCGCGTCCGCGGCCGACTTCTCGGGCATGACCACCGCCGAGCGCCTATTCATCAGCGCCGTGGTCCACCAGGCCACCATCACCGTGGACGAGGCGGGAACCGAGGCCGCGGCGGCCACAGCGGCGGTCATGGCCGGGGCCGCGGCGCCGTCGCAGACCGTGACGCTCAGGGTGGACCGACCGTTCGTGTTCGCGGTCCGCGACCTGGCCACCGGGGCGGTGCTGTTCCTGGGGCAGATCGCCGACCCGACGGTCGGGGCGCCGGCGTCCTGACCGGCCGCGATGGGGTTTCGTGGCGGACCCGCCCACGCGCGGCCCGCCTCTCGCCACGAGGCCCTGCCGGGTGTAGGATTCGCGTCCCGAACAGCCGTTCGGTCCTGTGGGGATGCGTGGTCTCGACAGGGTCTGGCTGTCTGGAGACGCGAGCCGAGGTGCCGTCAGGCCTCGTTAAACCGGCGGCAAACGAAGTAACTGCCAACAAGCAGCCTGCTCTCGCCCTCGCGGCCTAGGCCGTAAGGTGAGCGTGGAAGCGGCCTCCCCTTCGCGGGCCGTGGAAGCGTCACTTAGCGAAGGTGCGGACCGGCAGAGGCGACGTACGCCGGGACAAAGCCCGATCTAGGGACACGCCGATGGGTCGATGGCGAGCCTGCCGATGGGCGCGCCAACGACTGACGAAAACCATCGGACACGCTCGTAGTGGTTCCAGGCGAAGGGCTCTGGACGGGGAGTTCGACTCTCCCCCATCTCCACCACCCAAGACACACCCGCCTCGGTTGAGGCTGGGCGCGGGCAGGGAACCGGGGCGCTGCGGTAGGCGCCATGCCGGGTCCGCTGCCAGCGGGGCGTCGCGACGGGCCGCGCTTGGGCAGACCACATAGCCCCGGTTTCGTGACCCATGGCCCGTGGGAACCTCATCCAGTGCTGACACATGCAGCGCTGAGATGTTGTTGATCCTGACCCCCTCCTCTTCGGCCTCAGTTTTCTGTCCGGGATGCTCGGGCTCGGCGTCGCGTTCATCGCGATCCCGGTTCTCGGGCTGTTCGGCTATGACCTGACCAACGTGATCCAGCCGTGGGCGCTACTGCTCAACGGGTTGACCGCAATCACCGGCGCGATCGCCTTCTGGCGCGCCGGCATGGTCGACAGGCGCGGCGCCCTGATCCTCGTCGTCATCCCCACGATCGGAGCCCCTGTCGGCGTGTGGCTGGTGCAATTCGCCTCGACGGACCTCGTGTGGTGGCTCTACGTCGGCGTCCTGATCTTCCTAGCCATCCGGATGCTGCTCCCCAAGCGGGCCACGACCGAGGTCGTCGCCGAGATTACCGACGCGAGCCGCGCCAAGGCGGCCGTCTCGGCGGGCCCGATCAGCGTGTTCGCGGGCTTCCTCGGCGTGGGACCCGGGTTCCTCCTCATGCCCACCCTCACCCTTGTCGGCTACTCGGCCCGACTGGCGGCCGCGACCAACGCGGTCGCCGTCACGGTCCCGTCGTTCTCGGCGTTCCTGTCGCACCTCGGAACGGCCCGGTTCGACTGGCCAACCGTCATCATCACATCGGTCGCCGCGATGGTCGGGGCCTGGCTCGGCGCCCGCTTCACCGCAGGCAAGGTGAAGTCCGCCACGCTGTCGCGCATCTTCGCCATCGCCCTCATCGCGCTTGCTGCCCAGCGCGCTTGGATCATGCTCGCCTGACGCCGTCCCGGTCCGGGGTTGGCGCGTCCACTCAGTGCGCTTGCCGTGCCCCTTCGCGGTGGGACCGCCGCCCGCCGCCGCATCACGCCGGTGCCCTGCAGGGCCGCCTCGCTCGGCGCTGCCCGGACGAGAGGGACATTCAAAGCACGATTAGTCTAATGGGCGTTATAGTAATGCCATGGATCCTACCCATGACCATGACGCCGAACCGTCCCTGCCCAGCGCTGCGGTGGCTGGGCTTGCCGCGCTTGCGGAGCCGAACCGCGCGCGCATCTTCGAGCTTCTCCGCCACGGCGAGCACTGCGTGTGCGACGTCGGCGACATGCTCGGCCTCAGCACGGCCCTGGTCTCGCACCACCTGCGGGCCCTTCGCGGGTCCGGCCTGATCCGGGAGCGGCGCGCCGGGCGATGGGTCTACTACTCGCTGGACCTGGAACAGGTGGGGGCCCTCAAAGCAGCGGTCACCACGTTCCTCAGCCCCGGTGACGAGGCGACGACCACCTGCCGCTGCTCCGACTGCGGCGGACGCGGTCCTGGGTTCACGATCCCAGCCGGCCAACCCGGCGTGATCCCACTGGTGGAGGTGCCGGCGTGACCTGCCCGGTCGTGATCGTGGGATTCCCGCCGGCCGCCAGCTGCCCGCCGGAGAAGACCTGGCGCGCGGCCGCGGGACGCGTGGCGCGACGGCTGCATGCCCGATTCGGCGATGCCGTCGCCGTCGCGTATGCGGACTTCCTCAGTCCGGAGATCGGCGCCCACGGCGACGTCGAGGCCCGCATCGCGGCCGGCGGCCTGGTCCCGCCGGTGGTGATGGTGGACGGGGCCATCCTGTCCTCGGGGGGCAAGCTCAACGTGTCCGCCATCGAGCGCGCGGTGGCCGCCGCTCTCGCCGGACCGGTCGGCGTTGGGACCGATGGCTGATCCTCGCCGCGACCCGGGCCGTCCCGTCCGGGCACTTCCGGCACTCGCAACGCCCGGCGCCGCCGGGGCCACCGGGGCCGCCTGCTGCGCCGGGGCCTGCGGGCCGCACTTCGATACGCCGCTCTTAGAGCAGCTGCTCGGGCGGATCCGTGCCGCGGTCTCCGGCCTTGCGTCCCCGACCAAACCAGACACCCACCGCCCGGCGCCGGGCGAGGAAGGAAGCCCCGCGATGGCCGAACCGCTCGCATCCCCCGCCACGCTCGAGGTCGAGATCTTCGATCCGCCGCTCTGCTGCCCGACCGGGCTGTGCGGTCCCGTCCTCGACACGACGCTGGTGGACCTCGCCGACGCGGTCAGCGCGCTGACCGCCGAGGGCCACACGGTGGTCCGTCACATGATGACGAGCGACCCGCAGGCGTTCCTTCGCAACCGGAGCGTGTACGAGCTGATCAAGGAGCACCAGCTCGACGTGTTGCCGATCACGGTCGTCCGCGGCCAGATCGTCAAGACCTCGGCCTACCCCAGTCTTGACGAACTCCGCGTCGCAATCGGCGCCGGCGCCTGACCCGAGGCGCAGGAGAACTCACCGATGACCCAGTTCCTGTTCTTCTCGGGCAAGGGCGGCGTGGGCAAGACGACGATGTCCTGCGCCACCGCCGTCGCGGAGGCCGACGCTGGCAAGCGCGTGCTGATCGTTACGACGGATCCGGCCTCGAATCTCGCCGACGTGTTCGAGCAGCCCATCGGCCACGCCATCACCGCGATCGCGGCGGTGCCCGGCCTGTGGGCGATGGAGATCGACCCCGACAAGGCCACCGCCGAGTACACCGACCGGACCCTCGCGCCAATCCGGATGATCTTCCCCGAGCAGATCGTGGCGGTCATGGAGGAGCAGCTCGCCGGCCCCTGCACCGCCGAGGTCGCGGCGTTCGATCGCTTTGCCGACTTCCTGGACCCAACGGTCCCGACCCTGGTCCCGATCGGCGGCGATGCGTTCGACCTGGTGATCTTCGACACCGCGCCGACGGGCCACACCGTGCGGCTCCTCGAGTTGCCGGAGGCGTGGTCGAAGAGCATTGCCGAAGCGGAGTCCGGTGCCGGCCAGACCTGCATCGGCCCCGCCGCCGCGATCGCCGAGGCCAGGCTGAAGTACGAGCGGGCGCTCGCCGCGCTGCGCGATCCGTCGCGGACCCGCTTCGTGTTCGTGCTGCATCCGGAGGGCACCTCCATAGCCGAAACCGAGCGGGCGGGCGGTGAGCTCGCCCGCCTGGGCATCCGGGCGAGCGAGATCATCGTCAACGGGCTGATCCCCGACGACGAGCGCCAGAGCCCGTTCTTCGCCTCGCGGATCAGGATGCAGGAGCGCTACCAGGACCTCATCGCCCGCCGTCTCCCGCACCCGTCGCGGCTCGTGCCCCTGCTCGATGGCGAGGTGCGCGGCATCGCCCGACTGCGGGCCTTGGTTCCCCTCCTGTCGGATCCGCATGCAGCCCGCCCAGTCTTCGGGCCGATGGCTGGCGCCGTCGAGCGGACCGCGCGCGACACCGCGCCGGCGATCGCCGCCCTGCGGCCAGCGGGCGGCCCCAGAACCGTGTTCTTCGCCGGCAAGGGTGGTGTCGGCAAGACGGCGGTCTCCTGCGCGGCCGCAGTCTGGGCCGCCCGGCAGGGCTACCGGACGCTGCTCGTGACCACGGACCCCGCGGCTCACATCGGCCAGGTCTTGGGCGAGGTCATCGAGACGGCGCCGACGCCCGTCCCGTCCGTCGACGGGCTGTGGGCGGCACGCGTCGACGCCAAGGCCGCCGCGGTCGCATACACGGACCGGATCATCGAGGACGCGGTCGCCAAGGGCCGCAGCCCGGCTTCGGTCGCAGCCATGCGCGAGGAGCTCGACTCGCCGTGCACCGAGGAGATGGCCGCCTTCGACCAGTTCATCGAGCTCGCCAGCCGGGACTCGTTCGACGTGACGGTGTTCGACACCGCCCCGACCGGCCACACCATGCGGCTGCTGGAGCTGCCGATCGATTGGAGTCGCCAGCTCGACGTGAAGGTCTTCGCTTCCGTCGACGGCGACGCAGCCGACGAGGTGGCGAAGGCCCGCTTCGCGGGTGTCATCGACATGATGCGCGACCCCGGCCGGAGCACCTTCGCGTTCGTCATGTACCCGGAGGCGACGCCGATCATCGAGGCGGGGCGCGCGATCGACGAGCTCGCCTCGCTCGGGATCCCGCTGGGCCTCGTGGTCGCCAACATGGTCCTGCCCGAGGACGCCTGCCGGACCCCGTTCGCGCTGGCCCGTCGGCAGATGCAGCAGGCCCACCTCGCCGAGATCGAGGCGCGGTTCGCCGCGCCAGTGCTCGAGCTGCCGCTGCTCGACGGCGAGGTGATCGGCCTCGAGCGCCTCTCCAACCTTCTCGCGCCGGCCCTGGTGCCGGTTGCGGCTCACCCCTAGCCGGAGGCACCGATGCTATCTCCAGCCACTCGCGATTCCGAGCTCGCCGAGGCGATGCGCGTCGCCGAGATGGACGCCCTCACGGCGGCGGCGGCCTTCGGAGGCAGCCTCCGCGCGACACCCGAGTTCAGAGCCCTGCTCGCGGCATCGACCTCGATGGCCGCGGACCCGGTTGCCCAGGCCGCCATCGGCGCGTTCAACGAGCGACAGGAGGAATACCGGGTCGAGGCCGCGATGAACCTGCTCAGCGACGAGCAGGATCGCGAGCTCGGCCGGCTGGGCGAGGCGATGTACGCCGTGCCCTCGGTCCTGGCCTACGTCACCGCCTCGGACGCGTTCGGGAATCTCTGCCGGGAGACTTCGGCGGTCATCAGCGGGATCGTCGGCATCGACTTCGCCGCCAACAGCCGCTCCGGCGGCTGCTGCGGAGGGTGAGGGGATCGCCGTGCTGACGACTGAGACCCACGAGGCGGCGGTCGAGTTCGGCCTCGCCCTGCGACAGGCGCCCGCCGTCGCCACCTATCACGCGACCCAGGCCGCCCTCGACGCGGACCCGGGCGCCCAGGCGCTGTTGGCCGAGTTGCGACGCCTCCAGCAGGAGCTCATCGAGACCGGGCGAGGCGGCGCGACGCCGGATCCGCGCGCCATGGACGCGCTGCGCCGGTGCCAGGCCGACGTCAGGCAGAACGACGTGATCATGTCCAACCTGCGTGCCACGAGCGATGTCAAGGCGTTCCTGCCGGTGGCGGCCACTGAGGTGAGTCGAGCGCTCGGCGCCGACTACGCGAAGCTCATCGCTCCCCCGAGTTGCTGACGGAGTGGCGCCCCATCGCGCCGGAAGGGAGGTCGGCCTGGACTCGCCCTGAGCGGACGATCCTCATGCGTCCCCGAATCTCGCGCGTCCCGGAATGGAGTCCCAGCGTTGGCTACACCGATCACGCTGCCATCCGGGTCCGAGACAGCGACGCCTGTCCCGCTCCCGATCCTGTCCCACTGGATTGACGGCGCGCCCGCGGCCCTGACCCCCGAGCAAACTGCGCCGGTCTACAACCCCGCGACGGGCGAGGTGTTCGCCCGGGTGCCGCGCGGCGGCCGGCCCGAGGTGGATCTCGCAGTCGCCGCCGCCAAGGCCGCGTTCCCGGGGCTGGCGCGACACACCGCTGATCGCCCGCAGCGAGGTCTTCTTCGCCTTCCGCGACCTCGTCTGGCGCCATCGGGAGGAGATGGCCGCTCTCATCACGCGCGATCACGGCAAGACCCTTCCGGACGCGCTTGGCGAGGTCCTGCGGGGGCTCGAGACGATCGACTTTGCCTGCGGGTTGCCAAGCCACCTCGCCGGCATGATGACACCGAGCGTTGCGACGAACGTCGACGCGTTCACCCTGCGGGGGCCGCTCGGCGTGACGGCCGCGATCACCCCCTTCAACTTCCCGGCCATGGTCCCGATGTGGATCTACCCCGTCGCGCTCATGTGCGGCAACACCGTGGTCTGGAAGCCGTCGAGCCACACGCCCGGCGCCTCGCAGCTCCAAGCCGAGCTGTGGAAGGAGGCCGGCGGGCCGGACGGCACGTTCAATGTCGTCTATGGCGGCCGCGAGGCGGTCGCCTCGATCGTCGAACACCCCGACATCCGGGCCATCCAGTTCGTCGGCTCGACCGCGGTCGGACGCTACGTCTTCGAGGAGGGCACGAGGCACGGCAAGCGTGTCGGGTCGTTCACGAGCGCGAAGAACGCGATGATCGTCCTGCCCGACGCCGACATGGAGATGACCGCCGACGCGGCCGTCGCCTCCGGCTACGGCTCGGCCGGCGAGCGGTGCATGGCCCAGACGCTCGTGATCGCCGTAGACGACGCGGCGGAACGCCTCCGGCCCCGGATCCTCGAGCGGATCGCGAGGCTCCGGGTGGGCCCGGGCATGGAGCCCGGTGTGGACATGGGCCCGATCTACACGCGAGAGCACCGCGCCTCGATCATCGGCTGGATCGACAAGGGTGTGGCGGAGGGGGCCGAGCTCGTGGTGGACGGGCGCCCGTTCGTCCACCCGACGAGTCCCGGCGGCTTCTTCCTCGGGGCTTCGCTGTTCGACCATGTCACCCCGGACATGCAGATCTTCCGGGAGGAGATCTTCTGCCCGGTCCTCGGCATCGTACGAGCACGGACGTACGAGGAGGCCGTCGGCCTCATCAACGGTCACAAGTACGCCAACGGCACCGCGATTTTCACCACCGACGGCGGCGCGGCGCGGCGCTTCAAGCTCGAGGTCGATGTGCCGATGATCGGCATCAACGTGCCGATCCCGGTGCCCGCGGGCTACCTGAGCTTCGGCGGCGCCAAGGAGAGCGCGATCGGCGACCTCGCCATGCGGGGCGAGGACGGCGTCCGCTTCTTCACCCAGCAGAAGATGGTCACCGAGCGCTGGCCGGAGCCCAGCAGGACGGGCCCGCTCAGCCTCGTCTTCCCCGGCAACGGCTGAGCGGGTGAACGGAGGGCGGCCTCGGTTGCCGCCCCCCGCCCGCGGCTCGGCGGTGTCGTCGCGGCCGTCATGCCGATCGCCTTGCCCCACGGCGGCGGCCGGCGATACGGCCGCCCAGCCCCGGGCATAGACTGCGCCTGTCAACAATTGCCAGCCGGAGCCAACGCATCAGCAGCCAGCTCGCCGCCACCCGCACGCCATGCAGCTGAGCGCGACGCACCTCCTGTTCGCCCTCGCGATCGCGTTCGCGCTGATCAGCGGGGCGAACGACGGGGCGTCGCTGCTGGCGGCCAACATCGCCGGGCGCGCCTTCAGCCCGCTCACCGCGCTCGCCATCCTCACGGTGGTCATCGTGCTCGGCCCGTTCGTGGTCGGCACGGCGGTGGCGACGACGTTCGCCCGCGGCCTAGTCACGGCCAATGGCAACGAGGGCCGGACTGCGCTCGTGATCGCGGTCGGGGCCGCCATTGTCGTGATCGCGTGGACCACCCGGGCCGGCCTGCCCACGAGCGTCACCCAGGCGCTGATCGGGGGCATCGTGGGGGCGGGCCTCGGGCTCGGCTTCCCGGTCGCCTGGGGCACGGTCGCGCTGGTGCTCGCCCTGTTCGCGGGCGCGCCATTCGTCGCCGCCCTGATCGCCTGGGCGATCACCCACGCCCTCCGGGTGCTGCCGCGCCGGGGCGAGCTGGCAGCTGGGCTGCGGCACCTGCACGCGATCGCGTTCGCGGCCCAGGCGCTCGCCTACGCGGCCAACGACGCCCAGAAGCTCGTCGCCGTGTTCGCCGTCGCGGCGGGCTCCGCGGCCGCCGGCGGCGCCGTCGCCCCCGACCTGCGGATCCAGATCGTCATCGGCGCGTGCTTCGCGGTCGGGAGCCTCGTCGGCGCCGTCAGGCTGGGCGGGCGCCTCGGCGGCAAGCTCCTCCTCCCTGGTCCTCTGACCACGATCGCCGCCGATCTCGGGGCGGCCGTCGCGGTCGCGGGCTCCGCCCTGCTCGGCTCGCCGGTCTCGTCGCCCCAGGCGGCATCGGCCGCGATGATCGGCTCGACCATCGCCAGCTCCGGGCGGACGGCGGTCCGGTGGCCCCAGGCCGGGCGCCTGGGGGCGGTCTGGCTCACCACCCTGCCCGCGTCGGTCGCCCTCGCGGCCGGCGTGGGACTCCTGTTCCGGAGCTGACGAATGGCCGGCAATCCCATCCTGGACGCCCTCCGCGCGCTCTCGGGCCGCTCCAACGGCCGCTTCGTCGCGTACCTGCTCGGCCAGCTCGACGCCACCATCGACGGCGCCCAGCTCGTCCGGGCCA
The DNA here is from genome assembly GCA_021825385.1 of Chloroflexota bacterium. Lineage (GTDB taxonomy): Bacteria > Chloroflexota > Limnocylindria > Limnocylindrales > CSP1-4 > JAKAHU01. The sequence goes on from JAKAHU010000061.1 coordinate 14,523, forward strand.
CGATCGCCGGCGAGGTCGGCCGGACCGCCGCGGTGGAGCGCATGCGCGAGATCGAGCACCGCGGCGACGACCATCGGGGGCGGCTCGCCACCGAGCTGCGCGACGCGCTCGTGACCCCCATCGACCGCGAGGACCTGTTCCGGCTCTCGGGCGCGCTCGACGACATCCTCGACAACCTTCGGGACTTCTTGCGCGCGTGGAGCCTGTTCGAGATGCGCGATAGCCCGGTCATCGAGCCGGTGATCGACACGATCACCGACGCGCTCGACGACCTGCGCGCCGCCGTGGCCTCGCTCGAGCGCGAACCCGGCCTGGTCGCCGCCCGGGCCCTCGCCGCCAAGAAGTCGGGCAACGCGACCCGTCGGGCGTACGACGTCGCGGTCGCGAACCTCTACCGGAGCGGCGACGTCACGCCCGACATGCTCCGCAACCGCGACCTGCTCCGACGCCTCGACGTCGTGGGCCTGCGGTTCGGCACGGCCGCCGACATCCTCTCGGACGCCGCGGTCAAGCGCGCGGAGGGCTGACGGGCCGCCCGTCCACGTGCGCCGTCACCGCGGAATCGGCGGGGGCCCGGTCAGCCGGGCCCCCGCGCTCCTCCCTGGGGATCAGAGCTGCTTGTAGTGCGGCCCCTCGCCGCCCTCCGGCGGCTGCCAGTCGATGTTGAGCGGCGGGCACTTGACCGTGCAGGTCATGCAGTGCAGGCAGTTGGACGGCGAGAGCACGATCCGCTCGCCGTCCCACCGGTAGACCTGGCCCGGGCAGAAGTGGGTGCAGGCGTTGGCGTAGTCCGCCTCGCACGCCACGCACTGCGCCGGGTCCTTGATCGTGATGTGCGACGGCTCGTCCTCGCGGTGGATCGTGCCGGTCAGGGCCACGAACGTGGCGCCGTCCATGTGGCCCGGATCGGGCCGGTTGAGGCGGGCGCCCTTCTTGGTGGCGGCGCCGTCGCGGTGGATGCCCAGCTGCTTGGGGATCGCCGCCGACACGAGCGACAGCGGCGTGCCCACGAACAGCCCGCCCTTGGCGAACACCTGGCGGTAGTTCCGTGCGTGGCGCAGGTCCCCGAGCATGCCGGCCGTCTCGAGCTTCTCCCGGTAGGCGTCGAGCGAGCCCGCGGCGCCGCTCCCGCCGAGCGCCTCCACGGCCGTCTCGGCCGCGCACATGCCCGACCGGATCGCGTAGTGGATGCCCTTGATCTTCTCCATGTTCACGAAGCCGGCGCCGTCGCCGACAACCATCCC
>JAKAHU010000062.1 GCA_021825385.1 Chloroflexota bacterium
GAGCGGGCCTCGCTCGCCTCGCCTTCGGTCGGGCGGGCCCGACCGCCGCGCCAGCGGGCCGGCGGCGACGATCAGAGCGACCGCAGGGGCGAAGGCGAGGCGCCCGAGGAGTCCGAGGGCGGTGGCTGGCGGCCGGGCCGGGGCGCGACCACGAAGCGCGGCAACCCGCACCGCCGAGCGCGCCACGCTCCGCCCGCGGCCGGACGGTAGAATGCGCCCGTGACCGACCTCCTGAACCAGTTGAACAGCATCTGGAGCCAGCTGCTCGAGCTGCTGAGCCGGTTCGTCATCCCCGACTGGGGCGGACTGATCAACCTCTTCCCGGTGCTCGTCCTGATCGGCGTCGTCGGGCCGCTGCTGACGCTCCTCGTCCTGGCCTGGTTCGTGTACGCCGTGCGCGCGCCCCGGCCGAGGGTCCGCCTGGCGGAGGGGCCGGAGCGGATCCCGCTCGACCCGGATGGGCGGCCGGTCGTCCGGCCCGGCCTCCCCTACTGCCGGCGTGACCTCCTCGCGTTCGCCGGGAACGCAACCCGCTGCAGCGAGTGCGGCGACGACCTGGCGGTCATCTGCCCGATGTGCGGTCTCGGCCGCCCGGCCACGATCGCGACCTGCGGCAACTGCGGCCTCGTCCTGCAGGTCGAGCCGCGCGTTCGCGTCCTGCGTCCCGCCGGCCCGCCCCCCGGCGGGGCGGCGATCGCCTGATCGTCGCCCGGCATCCGGGCAGCGAGCATGATCGGGCGGTCGGTGCCTCGGTCCGCGAGGTCATGATGTCGCTCGTCCTCGACTCGGTGAGCAAGCGCTTCGGCGCCACCCAGGCTCTCGACGGGATCAGCTTCGCCGTCGAGCCCAGCCAGGTCTTCGGCTTTCTCGGTCCGAACGGCGCGGGCAAGACGACGACGATGCGGATCGTCCTCGACATCCTCCGGCCGGACAGCGGGACCGTGACCTGGGGCGGCCGCCCAGCCCACGAGCTGCCGCGCCGGATCTGGGGCTATCTGCCCGAGGAGCGCGGTCTCTACCCCCGGATGAAGGTGCTCGACCAGCTCGTCTTCTTCGCCACGCTGTACGGCGTGCCGGCGGCCGAAGCCGCCCGCCGGGTCCGGGGCTGGCTGGCCCGCTTCCGGATTCCCGAGTACGCCGACCGCCGGGCCGAGGAGCTCTCGAAGGGTAACCAGCAGAAGGTCCAGTTCATCGCCGCGATCCTCCACGACCCCGAGGTCCTGCTCATGGACGAGCCGTTCGTCGGCCTCGACCCGGTGAACGTGGCCCTGCTCAAGGAGGCCTTCCTCGAGCTCCGTGACCTGGGCAAGACGCTCGTCCTCTCGACCCACCAGATGGAGATGGTCGAGGAGCTGTGCGACTCGATCGTGATCATCGACCGCGGCCGGATCGTCGTCGGCGGCCCGGTCGGCGAGGTGAAGCGGGCCAGCGGGAGGCGGGTCGTCCGCCTCGGTGTGGCGGGTGACCCCGCGCTGGCCTGGCTGGCCGACCTCGACGGTGTCCGGGTCATCCGGTCGGGCCGCGACTACACCGAGCTCCATGTCGAGGCCGGCCGCGACCCCGAGTCGATCCTGCGGGCGGCCCTGGCGCGGGGCGAGCGGATCACCCGGTTCGAGATCGCCGACCCCTCGATCGAGCAGATCTTCATCGAGCGCGTCGGTGCCGTCCCGACCGAGGAGACGACCCTGGCCGCGGCCCCGGAGCTGGCCCGGAGGCGGTGACCGCGGTGCGGGGGACGGTGCGCAACGTCCTCGTCGTCGCCCGGCGCGAGTACCTCTGGCGGCTGCGCAGCCGCACGTTCCAGCTGGCCACGATCATCCTCGTCGTCGTTGCCGCCGGGGTCGCCCTGTCGCCGATCCTGCTCCGGTTCGTCAACGAGCGCGTCGTCTCGGGCGACCGGCTGGGCGTCTACGTCGACCAGGCCGCGCCCACGGTCGACGTCGTCACGGCCCTCGACCGGTTGCTCGACGTTCCCGACCCGGGCGCCGCGGCCGCGTCGAGCGGCGCCGGCGCTGGCGCCGGCGATGGAGCGGCGGGGCGCGCGTTCGTCGTCGTCGCGGTCGACGATCTCGATGCCGGCCGGGCCGACGTCGTGGCCGGCCGGCTGGCCGGGGTCCTCGCCCTCGAGCGCGGTCCGGGCGGCGACCTCGGCTTCATCCTGTACTCGAAGTACCTGCCCTTCGAGCGCAGGACGCAACAGATCCAGCAGGCGGCCGCGGCGCTCACGATCCAGGACCGGCTGGCCCGGGCCGGCATCCCGCCGGGCGACCAGGCGACCCTCTTCGCCCCGCCCCCGTTCGAGACCCGGCCCGCCAGCCCGACCGACTCGCGGACCGGCTCGGCCGAACAGCTGCTCGGCGGCACCGTCCTGGGGTTCGCCCTGACGATCCTCATCTTCATGGCGATCGTGCTCTACGGGCAGTGGGTGGCGATGAGCGTGGCCGAGGAGAAGAGCAGCCGGGTCATGGAACTCGTCCTCGCCGCGGCCCGGCCGGCCGAGCTGATGAGCGGCAAGGTGATCGGGGTCGGGGCGCTCGGGCTGACCCAGTACGTCCTCGTCGTGGCCGCCGCCCTGGTCGCGATCGCCTTCCAGGACCGGATCGCGACCGCGCTGCTCGGTGGAGGGGGCTCGATCGACCTCCCATCCGGGCTCTCGATCCCGCTCCTGGCTGCCTTCGGTGTCTTCTTCGTGCTCGGCTTCGGGCTGTACGCGACGCTCTACGCCGGGGTTGCCTCGCTGGTCAGCCGCCAGGAGGACGTGAACCAGACGATCGGGCCGCTGACGATCGTGGCCGCCCTTGGTTACTTCGTCGCCAGCTACGCCAGCTCGGGGATCATCCCGATCAGTTCGCCGCTCGTCGTCATCCTCTCGTTCGTGCCCTTCCTCAGCCCGTACATCATGCTGACCCGGCTGGCGCTCGGCCAGGTGGCGCCGTGGGAGCCGGTGCTCGCGGTCGCCCTCCTGGCCCTGTCGGTGGCTGGCGCGCTGTGGGTCGCCGGTCGACTCTACGCCGCCGGCGTCCTGCTCTACGGCCAGCGGCCCGGACTGCGCAGCCTCGTCCGTGCCCTCCGAAGCGGCTGAGCGCCGAACGCCGGAATCGCCCCGCACGGCGCCCGAACAGCGGCCGCCGACGACTCGATCATCTGTTCGAGTTGGCAGCCTCGATCGCAACATGTAGCGGTATGGTGACCAATTGGACCACAACATCTTGTGGTTTTGCTCTTGACGAGTCCCGACCGTCGGCGTATCGTGAGCGGGTCGCTCGAGCGGGTCCTGACGTCCCGCGACCGGTCGTCGGCCCGTCACGCCGCCCCGGTTCGCCTCCGGGAACGGACCGCGCCCGACGCGGCAGATGGCTCCGCCGCGGCGCGGTGAATCGGGGAGCAGGCGCAACGACAGATTGCCCTTGCCGGCCAGGACCAGACCCGGGAGGGGCTCGCGTCGGAGCTCACATCGGAGGAATCGGGGGGAGCCCCCGGAAGGGTCGAAGGAGAAGGAACGATGGCTCGAGCCGCCAGCGATGCAGTCCCGGTCACAGAAGGTAAGCAGGACGCGGACGAGACCGTGACCAAGTCGAGCCCTCGCCCGGCGGCGAAAGCAGCCGGGCAGGAGGCCGCGGCAGCGGGCGCCACCGGCCATCGCTTTCCGCGGCCGCACGCCGGACCGTACGGCGCGAGCTTCGACGGACGACTGGCCGACGGCACACCGGTGCGCGGCCTGACCTTCGAGCGCCGCTGGACGCGTCCGGGCGTCCACCCCTACGACGAGATCACCTGGGAATACCGGACCGCGAGTATCGCCAACGAGTCGGGCAAGACGGTCTTCGAGCAGAAGGACGTCGAGGTGCCCAGCTTCTGGAGCCAGCTGGCGACGAACGTCGTCGTCAGCAAGTACTTCCGCGGCCACATCGGGACCCCGGAGCGCGAGCACAGCGTCCGCCAGCTGATCGACCGGGTCGTCAACACGATCGCCGCCTGGGCTGAGACCCAGCACTACTTCGCGACCGACGAGGACCTGGCCGCCTTCCAGGCCGAGCTGACGCACCTGATCGTCCACCAGAAGATGAGCTTCAACTCGCCGGTCTGGTTCAACGTCGGGATCGAGCAGAAGCCGCAGTGCTCGGCCTGCTTCATCAACTCGGTCGAGGATTCGATGTCCTCGATCATGGACCTGGCCAAGACCGAGGCGATGCTCTTCAAGTTCGGCTCCGGCGCGGGCTCGAACCTGTCGCCGATCCGCTCGAGCAAGGAGCGGATGTCGGGCGGCGGAACCGCGTCGGGCCCGGTCAGCTTCATGAAGGGCTTCGACGCCTTTGCCGGCGTCGTGAAGTCGGGGGGCAAGACCCGGCGCGCCGCGAAGATGGTCATCCTGAACGTCGACCACCCGGACATCATCGACTTCATCGAGTCCAAGGCGAACGAGGAGAAGAAGGCCTGGGCGCTGATCGAGGCCGGCTACGACCCGTCCTTCACCGGCGAGGCCTACGGCTCGGTCTTCTTCCAGAACGCGAACCACTCCGTGCGCGTCACCGACGAGTTCATGAAGGCCGTCGTCGAGGATCGCGAGTGGACGACCCACGCCGTGACGACCGGCGAGCCGATGGACACCTACCGTGCCCGCGACATCTTCCGCCGGATGGCGCAGGCCGCCTGGCTGTGCGGGGACCCGGGGATCCAGTACGACACGACGATCAACGACTGGCACACCTGCGCGAACACGGACCGGATCTACGCCAGCAATCCGTGCTCGGAGTACATGTTCCTGAACGACACGGCCTGCAACCTGGCCAGCCTCAACCTGATGAGGTTCGTGCGTGAGGACGGCGAGTTCGACGTTGACGCCTACCAGTACGCGGCCCGCCTGACGATCACCGCCCAGGAGATCCTGGTTGACAACGCGGGTTACCCGACCCCGAAGATCGAGGAGAACTCGCACCGCTTCCGCCCGCTCGGCCTGGGCTACGCGAACCTCGGTGCACTCCTGATGAGCCGCGGCCTGGCCTACGACTCGGACGAGGGGCGCAACTTCGCCGCCGCCCTCACCGCGCTCATGCACGGCGAGGCCTACCGCCAATCGGCGATCATCGCCCGCGACCACGGTGGCCCGTTCATCGAATACGAGAAGAACGAGGAGCCGTTCCTGCGGGTGATCGGCAAGCATCGTGACGCCGCCTACCGCATCCCCGCGGACAGCGTGCCGCCCGGGATGATCGACTCCGTCCGACGAACGTGGGACGAGACGCTCGAGCTCGGTCGCCGGTACGGCTACCGGAACGCCCAGGTCACCGTCCTCGCGCCGACCGGCACGATCGCGTTCATGATGGACTGCGACACGACCGGCATCGAGCCCGACATCGCCCTCGTCAAGTACAAGAAGCTCGTCGGTGAGGGCTTTCTCAAGATCGTCAACAACACCGTCCCGGCGGCCCTGCGCAAGCTCGGCTACAGCCCCGAGCAGACCGAGGAGATCGTCCGCTACATCAACGAGCGGGAGACGATCGAGGGCGCGCCCGGCCTGAAGCCGGAGCACCTGCCGGTCTTCGACTGCGCGTTCAAGCCGGTGAACGGCCAGCGCTCGATCCACTACATGGGCCACCTCCGGATGATGGCCGCGGTCCAGCCGTTCCTTTCGGGCGCGATCAGCAAGACCGTCAACATGCCCGAGAGCGCGACGCCCGAGGAGATCGAGCAGGTCTACCTCGAGGGCTGGAAGCTCGGCCTCAAGGCGATCGCGATCTACCGTGATGGGAGCAAGCGCAGCCAGCCGCTCTCGACCGGCAAGAAGAAGGACAGCGAGGCGGCCGAGTCGGAGACGATCGCCGAGCTGCGCCGCCAGCTCGCCCAGGCCCAGGCGGAGGCGGCCAAGCCCCATCGCCGCCGGCTCCCCGCCGAGCGGACGGCGATCACCCACAAGTTCGAGATCGCCGGCCACGAGGGCTACATCACCGTCGGCCTCTACCCGGACGGGCAGCCGGGCGAGATGTTCATCCGGATGGCCAAGGAGGGTTCGACGGTCGCGGGCCTGATGGACTCGTTCGCGATCTCGGTCAGCGTCGCGCTCCAGTACGGCGTGCCGCTCCGCGACCTGGTGAACAAGTTCGCCCACGTCCGGTTCGAGCCGTCGGGCTTCACCGGCAACCCGGAGATCCCGATCGCGAAGTCGATCGTCGACTACATCTTCCGCTGGCTCGGCTCGCGGTTCCTCTCGCCCGAGGACAAGGCCGCGATCGGGCTGATCGATCGCTCGGCGATCGTCGGCGAGGCGCCCAGCCCGTTCGGCGAAACGGCTCTCGAGCCGAAGGCCGAGGAGGGACCGTCGGCGATCGACGAGGCGATCAGCGGGCCGTCGGCCGCGAAGCCGGCCACCGCCAAGCCGCCGGCGGAGACGCCGAGCACGACCCCGATGGCCGCTGCACCCGCTCCGACAGCCGGCCCCCCGGTCGTCGAAACGGCGCACACGAACGGCCATGCCAACGGCAAGGCCGGCGGTGTGGGCCGCGGAGCGATCACCGGCAGCCTCGGCGGCGTCAAGGTCGGCTTCCAGACCCAGGCCGACGCCCCCGCCTGTGCCGATTGCGGCTCGATCATGGTCCGCAACGGCAGCTGCTACAAGTGCCTCAACTGCGGCTCCACGAGCGGCTGCAGCTGATCAGACAGCAGGGACGACGCGCACATCAGCGCCAGGGGCGACCCCGGAGCAGCCGCAGCACGAGCTGACCGGGGTTGCCATCCTCCACCTGCGAACGCAGTTCTCGCGGGCCCGTCCCGTCTTGTTCACTGGGGCGGGCTTCTCATCCTCCGCTCGAAACACCGCTGGCGAGCAGATCCCGGGCGTGCGGGAGCTGGAAGAGGTGCTATGGAACCTCCTGTACCCGGGTGAACCATTTGAGTCGGCGGATGGACTGCAATCCCTGTACGAGAACGCGCTGCGCAGGTCCCCGCAGCCTCCGAGGGGTCGAGCCCGGGGAGTATCGGTGATTGTCGACACAACGATGGGACCGTGTGGGGAGATCGGGCGTCGGCGAGGCCGAGCCTACGGTCGCGACGAGTAGATCGTGAAGCCAGCGAGCCGGGCGATTTCGTCCTCGGAGACGCCAAGGAGCTCGTTCACGCCCATGTCCTCGTCGAGCTCGGGCCAGTGGAGCGCCGTCCCGAACTCGACGATCTCGACAGTGCGTCGAGCCGCGGACGAAGCCGCCGCGAGCCACGGGTGGGCGGAGATCGGCTCGCGGATGACGCGACCGTTCGAGAGGGTCACGGTCAGCCACTCGTCATCACAGCGCACCGAGGTTGCGTATCCCAGCTCACTCCTCGGCGATCGGGCCGCAGAACTCACGCCACTTCTCCAGAAACGGCCGGCGATGCTGAAAGACGATCGAGAGCACGACCGCCAGCTCGCGGCGATTGTAGCCCTTGACACTCGCCACGCCGAGCGTCGCAAGCCAGATCTTGGCGGCGCCGCCGTGGCCCCGCACGTGGACGTGGGCGGGCTCGTGGCAGTCGGCCGAACGGATGCCGAATCGGTAACCTCGGTCGCGGAGCCAGCTCGGCATCGCCGGATGATGCCGGTCGGCGATCACCGCGCGCTTCGTTTGCCCTTCGCCGCGTGTTATCGGCTCACCCCACGAGGTAACGGCGCCTCAGCTTGACGTGCTCGGTTGAGCGAACCCCTCGCTCGACCGTCCCGAGGTGTCGAGGGGATCGCTGAGGATGGCGGCAAGCGTGGCGTCGAGCCGCGGGCCGAGCCGAATGGACTCGCGGACCGCGTGGATCGCGCGCTGGAAGTTCTCGATCTGGGCGAGATCGAGGCGGCGACCTTTGCGGTCGGTGAGGAAGTGCTCGAGGGGCCGGAAGCCGAGGCCCCAGGCCCAGGCATCCGCCGTGACGCCGGTGAAGCGCTGGGTCGCGTTGATCCACACCTCGCCCGAGTCGGGGTCATGGCGGATCGTCTCGACGCGGTCGTTGCCTTCGCCGAGATACCGGATATCCGGATCGACGGGCGCCTCGAGGAGGTGCGCTCGCCCCAGCGTCTCACCGAGCCCGGCCATCGCCTCGAAGGGCGCCGCCTGCGCCGGGAAGGGGATCCGCGGGTGGTCGATCGCCAACGGGGCGGCGAAACGCTCCCGGTAGGCCGGAGCAGAGAGGACGCCGAAGACGTACCAGGCGACTTCTTCCACCGAGGGGCGGCGGCCGTACGCCTCCACAAGCCGGACGGCGAGGCCGGGAGCGAGGTTCTCTCGCCACTCCCCCGAGCTCGGCAACAGGTGGGTTTCGTCGCTGGCCTCGGCCAGATGGAGCGGGTAGACGTGCGCCCAGTTCGTCAGCGTGTCACTGCATGCAGTGCCGCGTGAGACCGTCGCCATGGCGGACACGGGCTTCTTGTTAACCCGCTGAACGACGAGCGCCAGCCGATCCTCGCCACCGAGCCCGAACGGAAGTGGTAGAAGGTGGCGCATCACCTTTGTACGGGGCCACTCGACCAGGACGGGATCCCAGTAGATGAACCGACGGTCGAACAGCCGGTAGAGCCAGGGGATGATGCGGCCGGCCTCGAATCCGGCAAACGCCCTGCGGTGTTCGGGCCAGCTCCAGCGCGGGTTCTCCTGGATGCCGTAGCGCTCCTTCACGGCCTCGTCCGGGATCGCGCGGTCCGCCACAATCCTCATGCGTTCGGCGATCGGCGCAGGGGCGACATCTGACACGAGGTCGTCGCGCGATGACTGGACGCCCGAGGTCGAGACCGGGAAGATCTCCGGCACAGCCGGCCAGGCATCGTAGCGGTCGTCGACCGATGCCGGGGCGAACGAGTAGAACGGCGCCTCCGGCTTCAGCGTTTGCCAGTCGGCGTCGGCCAGACGAGCGGTCTGGGCCGCCGCGTACTTCGCCGGACGGGTGCCTCGCAGCTCGCGGTAGTGGACCGTAGCCGGGCCCGCATGCGCTCCGGGTCGCCGGATCAGAACGCTGAGGGCGACGCCCTGCTGCACATCGGGGAAGACCTTCTCGTCCTTCACCCCCCTTACCCACAGTCGCTGATTGCCCTGCAGATTGAAGACGTAAATCTCGTCGAAGGCGTCGAGCAGCGCCTTGCGGACCCCGCGATGGATCCGCCCATTGATGAACCCGTGGTTGGTGACGAAGGCGATGATCCCCTGCCCCGCCGCGCCGGGCTGCTCGAGGAGCTTCCAGACCGCCCAGCGGAGGAACTTGAGGTAGTCGTCGTTGAGGGCGATCCGGGCGTCCTCGATCGGCCGGCCGTCGACCGTCTTCCAGGCCGCGAAGAGCCGCTCGATCTCGGGCTGCTTGTTGTGGCTCGTCGCCGACCAGGGCGGGTTGCCGATGATCACGAGGATCCGCTCGTCCGACTTCACCCGCTCGGCGGCCGCTGCCTCCTCGATCAGGCCGGGCACGAAGAACGCGAGCAGGCCGCCGTCATCGGCGCGGGCGACCGGGTCGCCCAGCGTGTTCGTCAGGTAGATCTGGGCCCGCTTGTTCGCGAACGAGACGTGGTGATCACGGGCGAAGAGGGCCATCTTCACGTGGGCGATCGTGTACGGCGCGGGCAGGAGCTCGAAGCCGTAGAAGTTGCGCAGGACCTGCTCCTCGAGGACCGCCCGCACCGCGCCGCTGCCGAGGACCGATGCGACGTTCCCGACCGCCTGCTGCGCCGCCGCCAGGACGAACGTGCCCGTGCCGACGGCGGGATCGAGTAGGCTGACGCCCTGGTCGCCGAGCCCGGTGGCCTTGCGGAAGTCGCGCTTGAGGCTGTCGTCGACCGCTCGGACGAGGTAGTCGACGAGCGGGCGCGGGGTGTAGTAGACGCCCCGCCGGATCCGCTCGACCTTGTCGTAGGCGGCGAGGAAGTGCTCGTAGAAGTAGAGGATCGGGTCGGGCATGCCTGCGCTCGGGTGGCCGATCGACGAGATCACCGCATCAGGCACCGACGCGAGCAGATGGAGCGCATCGACCAGCCAGACCGACAGGGCGTCCGGGAGCTTGCCGGCCGCGCGGAGGGGCTCGATCGCCGAGCGGAGGATCGGGGCCTCGGCCGGCAGCGCCTTCCAGGCGGCATCGAGCTCTGTCGCGGGGCCGCCCTCCAGCCGGGCCAGGAAGAGCGCGTAGACGAGCGTCTGGGCGTACGTGTCCGCGAAGTCGTCGGCCTCCATGTCGGACATCAGGCTGCGCCTGTAGAAGTCCCACAGCCGGCGCAACGGCTCGCCCTGCTCGGTGGTCGGCCCGAGGAGCTCGCGGATCGCGTCGCGCAGGAGCGTCGTCCGGCGGGCGAGGCCGTCGGCAAGCTGCTCGGCGGTCGTGGCGGCGGGTGCCGTCGCCGAGAAAAACGCGCTCAGGAGCGCGGAGAGCTGCGTCAGCTGGGCGGTGGAGACGGCGGGCGAACCGGCCGTCAGCCGGCCCGGCGTCTCGACGAGCGTGACGTCCATCCGGCCGACCACGGGTCGGAACAGCGTGAAGTGGAGGAAGTCGGTGACGAGGAGGTTCTCGAGCGATCGACGGTAGCGGTCGACCTGCTCACTTTCGAGCACCCGGGCGAAGTCGGCCGCGCTCCCGATCGGCTTGGTCTCGCCGTAACCGATCGCTCGGCCGTCCGAGTTGACGACCTGGAGGTCAGGCTGGCCGACCTCGTGAAGCCGGAGCTCGCCGCGAATCCTGACCGCTCCGAAGCCCAGTTCTTCCGCCGCCGCGGTGAGGAACGTCACGAGCGGCTCGCGGTAGGTGTGCTCGGTCGAGCCGGTCACGGCGCCGATCTCGCGGAGCCCCTGGAGATAGGCGCGGACGGTGCCCCCTCGAAGCGTCATGGGCTCAGGGTAGCGGGTCGGCGGGTGTCACGAGAACTGAGCGATAGCGAGGGACGCGCCTGATAATCAAACTCCCGATGCTCGACTACGTGCGAACCGAGTCCCGCCGGACCTCGAAGCCGGCCGCTTCCAGGAGATCCTCCTCGGGGACCCCGAGGAGTGTCCACAGTCCGATGTGCTCGTCGATCGCGGGCCACTCGACGTAGGTCCCGGAGCCGCCGATTCGCCAGTTCGAGCGCTGCCGATCGGTCGCTTCGGTCAGCCTCACCGACCAGGACGTTGGGGCCGATACCTCGCGGCTGTCCGTCAGGACGAATGTGATCTGCTGATCGTCCACACAGACGTCCCGGATGAGCGCGGTGTTCAAGTCGCCCTCCCCCGCACGCTTCGTCCCAGGACCGGACGAGCGTTCCGCGATGCTCGCGGATGAGTCGTTCGATCTGGGCGAGCTGGCGCCCAGTGTAACCTCGGGCGGCCGCCTGCTCCACCAGCGGATCGAGCCAGTACGTTGCCTCTCCGCGGCCGCCGCCTTTGACGCGGACATGCCGGCGCTCGAGGCAGTCGTGCATCACGATGAACAGGGTGTACTGCCCGACCTCCAGAAGTGTCGGCATACCGGGGATCTTGCCGGCGGCGGAGCGCCCGGTATCCGGGGACCATCGCCGGGCAGGAACGTCGCCCCCGCCGCGGCGAGGCCCACGGTCGCGACGAGCAGATCGTGAGGTCGGCGATCTCGCCACGCCAAGCGTGGCGAGCGTCAGCGGCTCGTGTCGCCCGGGCCGGGGGTGGGCTGGTCGGCGTCCTCTTCGGCCAGCAGGCGATAGAGCCGGCGCCGGGTCTCGGCCAGGAGCTGCTTCGCCTGGGCGACCTGCTCGGGCGAGCCGACCTGGGCCACCTGCATCGTCGCCGCGCCCAGCTGGAAGATCAGGTCGCGGAGCTCAAGGCGCGCGTCCGTCCCCTCCATCTCCCACGGCGCGCCGGACTCGCCGGCCCGGCTCGTCGCCTGCTCACGTCCGGCCTCGGTCAGACTGAAGACCCGTCGACCGTCGCGCTCCTCGACCCGGACGAGGCCTTCATCCTCGAGCTGCTGGAGGGTCGGGTAGACCGAGCCGGCGCTCGGGCGCCACATGCCGCCGCTCCGTGCTTCCAGCTCGCCCATGATCTGGTAGCCGTGCATCGGCCGCTCGGCCAGGAGCGCCAGGATCGCGCTCCGGACGTCGCCGCGCCGGACCATCGGCCCGCGCCCGACGAAGCCCGGGAACGGCCCCATCGGGAATCCTCGCCGGTGGCCGTGACCGGCGCCCATGCCTCGGTGGCCGTGCGGCCCGCAGTGCCGGCCGGGCCCGCCCATCTTCTCGAACATGTCTCGTGTTCCTCCCGAACTCACGTCATCGCGCGTGTTGTCACGATATATCGCAACAGCGCGGTTGTCAACGCCCGGCCTGCACCGTCGCCTCCACCCCGCGGCGGCACCCGAACCGGACGATCGGGTACTCCCCGGGGGTATGGCGATCCGTCAGGACAGGGGTAGGATTCGGGCCAAGGAGCGTTGCCCGGGATGACGGATCAGCACCGCACGCAGAGAGCCTCTCTGGATCGGAGCGTTCGGGCGGACAGGCATTCGTCCACGCTGCCGAACACCGCGGACGCGACCCGCGGCTCGAGCAACCTCGCCACCATCCCCCGCGCGGGGAACATCAGCAGCGACACGCGGGCGGGCCTGGCCGGGTGACCGGCGGCGGCGCGACCGCACGGTCACGGTGCCAATCAGTTCCGCCGACCCACGCTCGACCAGGCGTGGGTCGACGTCTGTCCGGGGCCCATCGGCCCTCGACGGCGGCGGTCCGGCGCGCTACCGTTTCCTGGAGGAGGTGGGCGATGTCAGCAGGCCATTCGCCCGAGGAGGCGATCGGGACCGTTACCCACTACTTCACGCACCTCGGCGTCGCGGCGGTCAGCCTCGTGGCGCCCCTGAAGGTCGGCGATCGGATCCACATCCAGGGCCACACGACCGATCTCGTGCAGGACGTCACGTCGATGGAGGTCGAGCACGCCCCGGTCCGCGAGGCGGCTCCCGGTGATGACGTGGCGCTCAAGGTGGTCGACCACGTCCGGGAGCACGACCGGGTCTATCGCGAAGCCTAGGATCGCTGCTCGTACAGCTGGCGGGTGAGGGCAGCCTGGCCGACGTGCTCGCGGCTGTGTTCGAGCGCGTGGAGCAGCCACCAGGCGCCCGGATGGGTCCGGCCGGGCCGGCTGATCCCGGCAACGAGGGTCGCCGCGGTGACCCGGCCGAGGAGCGCGTCGATCTCCGCCTCCCGCTGGTCGATGAGCGCCAGGAGCACGTCCGGGCCGGCCACCTCGATCCGGAACTGCGCCTCGCGGTCCCGTTCGACCTCCACGTCGGCGGCCGTGGCGACCAGGAATCGCTCGGCCTCCAGGCTGTGGGCGACGAGAACGGCGATCGAGTTCGTGTCCCGTCCCGGGCGCCAGCCGAGGGCGTCGGCGTCGAGCCCGGCGATGATCTGGCGCATCGCATCATGACCCTCGTGGAGGATCTGCCGCACGGTCTGGCTCAGCGCTTCGAGATCGACCTGGCTCATCTGGATCTCATCTCCTGGTCCTGGCTCGACGCGACCGGCTGGTCGCGCCCTCCATGGTAGGGCCTCGGTCGACCACGAATTCGTACCGATGGCACTGGCGCGAACAGGCACCAGGACGTTCAATGTTGCGGGACCATCGGGGAGGCAGGGATGTGACCCGACCGGGGTGGGGGCGCGGCGCCTGCCGCAGCCTCGGCCGGGCATCCGATGGTCGAGAGAGGTCACGATGGAGTTCGCGATTGACATGGGGATCTGGGGCGCCGTCCTCCTGATCGTGGGCGCCCTCGTCATCGGCGTCGCCGCGCAGTTCATCGGCGACGTGAAGACGAACTATCACTGGATCATCGTCGCGGTCGCGGCCCTGATCGGCGGCCTGTTCGGCAGTGAGTTCATCGTCGGCTGGCGCACGTTCGAGCCGGTCTGGGAGGGCCTGGCGCTCATCCCGGCCCTGATCGGTGGCCTGGTGGTGGGCGTCGTCGTGGACGTGATCGCCCGCTACGCAACCGGCGGCTCGTACACGGCCCCGACGGCCTGATCGCCGGCCGCGGGCCAACCCCGCGAACGGGTCCGGTCCGCGTCTGATCCAGGATCAACGAGGCTCATCGCCACTGGCGATGAGCCTCGTTCGCTGATCCGGACGGCGCCATCGCGGGCCGGGTGGGGTCCCCGGCCGTGGCGCCCACGATCGTCCGAGTGTGCGACAGTGAGCGGCACGGCCGGCTGCCCCGGCCGATCACCGCCGGCGGTTCGACCGGCGAGCCAGGAGGACCAATGGACCCGTCTCCGACTCCGAGCGAGGACCGATCCGGGCCGGCCCGTGTCGGCCGCGGCCAGCAGCCGACCGAGGAGGGCGCGACGGGGACAGCCGTGACCGGGACGGCGCAGGTGGACACCGCCGACGAAGCGGTCCAGCCGGTCGAGGTCGCCCCGGTCGGCGCGCGGCGGCCGGGTGATCCCGGTCGCCGCCTCGGTCAGCTCGCGGCCGCCGCCGTCGGGGCGCTGCTCATGCTCACCGGGCTGATCGTCCTGGGCGTCGTCGGAACCCCGGCGGGCGCCCGGCTTTCGGCCGCGTCGCCGTCCGCACCGCCCAGCCCGGCCGCGACCTTCGCCACGGACGGGGCGACCGTCGGTGTCGCCGGGGCCCCGGTCACGATCGAGGTCTGGGCCGACTTCCAGTGTCCGTACTGCGGCCTCTTCAGCCATGGGATCGAGCCGACGATCCTGCGTGAGTACGCCGCGACCGGTGCGGCCCAGGTCCGCTTCCGCGACTTCGCCTTCCTCGGCCCGGAGTCGGTCGACGCCGCGGTCGGAGCGCGGTGCGCCGGCCGCGAGGGCAAGTTCTGGCTGTACCACGACCTCCTCTACGCCTCCCAGCGCGGAGAGAACCAGGGGGCATTCCGGCGCGACACGCTCCTGGCCCTGGCCGAGTTCGCCGGCCTGGCCAAGGAGGCGTTCACGGCCTGCCTCGACGATCCGGCCGTGGCCCGCGAGGTGGCCGCGGAAACCGCCGCCGGGCGCGAGCTCGGGATCGAGTCCACCCCAACGCTGCGGATCGTGGGGCCGGGCGCGACCCGGATCATCACCGGCGTCTCGACCCCGGGCGTGATCGCCGAGGCGATCGCCGCGGCGGCGGCGCCATCGTCGAGCCCGGGCGCCGAGCCGTCCGGGTCACCCGCGGGCTCAGCCACACCGTGAGCGCCGCCCGGCCGGTCCGGTGGCTGTCCCGGATCATGGCCCGCCTCGACAGCCCCGGCGCCCGCCTTGGGGACCTGCTCCTGCGCCCGGTCTACGCCGTGTACACCCGGCGGCTCCGGCGCGAGGTGATGACCGCACCGCGCCCCGGCCACGTGGCGGTGATCATGGACGGCAACCGTCGCTGGGCCATCCACCAGGGCTACGAGGATATCGGCATCGGCCACCGGCGGGGTGCCGAGAAGGCGCTCGAGCTGATCGACTGGTGCGCCGAGCTCGGCATCCGCGAGGTGACCCTGTGGGCCCTCTCGCTCGAGAACCTGGCCCGACCGGCCGGCGAGGTCGACACGATCGCCGACGTCGCCGCCGACGCGCTGGCCGCGATGGCCCAGGGCCGTCGCCGGACGAAGGTGCCGATCCGGCTCAAGGTGATCGGCCGCCGCGACCCGCTCCCCGACCGGCTGCGCGACGCGGTCGCCGCCTCGACCAGCCTGTCGCAGGCGGACGGCGCCCTCGAGGTCACGGTCGCGCTCGCCTACAGCGGCCGGGACGAGCTCGTCGAAGCGGCCCGGGCGGCGGTCCGCGATCTCGTCGCCGCGGGCGCGACCGCCGACGAGCTCCCCGAGCGGATCACGAGA